>NJDN01000030.1 GCA_002254395.1 Candidatus Pacearchaeota archaeon ex4484_71 | reverse complement strand
AAGTTATCTTTTCTTCCCTCTTTTGCTGAAGAGATGCCGTAACTTGAGAAGATGTTTTGATATACCAAGAATCTCCAATATTGTTTGAGATATATTCTCCCTTTGAATGTATCTGCTCTGGCCAACCTCTCATATGCTCTAATTAACTCTTTGTTAGAGTATGCTAAAGGAATATTCTCTTCTAGCCACAACATTATCTCATCGAGGGAAAGGTTGGTTTTATCAAAGAGTCGCAAAGTACTATTTTTTACATCCTCTTGAAATAGTTCTTTAAGAACTTGGAAGATTCCCTCTTCTTTGTCTCTATAATCAATAGATATCTCTTCAGGGTTTTCAAGGCCGGACATTGTTTGCAGGTCGTTTATAGCAGCTCTCAAATCTCCTTTTGAATTTTTAATGATTCTATTTATTATATCCATTTCTAAGAATTTGTTTTCTTTTTTTAGAATGGTTATGAGAACATCTTTTATGTTCATTTGGGGGATGTTTTTTAGCTCAACAACTTTTGATTTTTTTCTCAAAGGGGCCAAGCTTCTTTTCCAAGGATCATTTGCGGTGGCTATTATCGGGAAGCTTGTTATTTCAGAGATTCTTACAATCTCGGGAACTCCCCCTCTATCGCTACCAGATATCCCGTCTGCTTCGTCTATGAGTATTAGTTTGCTTTTCTTTGTTAATGACCCTTGCTCAATTGCAGGTCTTAGGATTTCTTTCAGTTTAGATTTGTTTCTTAAGTCTGAAGCATTTAATTCGAATAATTCATAATCTCTTTCTTTTGCAAAAACTTCAACGAGAGTGGTCTTCCCTACGCCTGGAGGTCCCCCCAGAATCAATATCTTTTTTGAGGAGGGAAATTCATCTAGAAATTTGGATATCTCATCGAGAGCGTTATCTTGCCCTTTTATCTCTTTTGTGCTTTTTGGTCTGTGTTTTTCTGTCCATTGCATTTTCGGATTATTTTCCCATTCCCGCCAGGACAAAGCTCGCTAGGAGGGATTGCAACTGAACGAAAGGATCTGAGCCTTCCACTATTCTGAACTCTGCTTCTCCAGTTTTCTCAGTTAGTTTTACTTTTAGCTCAGGTTCTATTGGGAGGTTCCAAATTTCTTTTTGCATTGCTTTTATCACATCTTGTCCAGAAATGCTTTGCTTTAACATAACGTCCAGTAATTTTTCTTTTGAACTTTTAAAGTCTCCTGATAGAGCGTATTCTAATACAACCCGTATATCTTTCGGTTTTGCATCGGAAAGTATAGTTGAGACGAGTTCGGCAGTTATGGATGGAGAGATTGAAGCAGTGGATTGCATAAGGTTTACAGATCTTCTGCAGTCGCCTTCGCTTCCCTCGTAAATCATGTCTATTGCCTCCGGGTTTATTATTAGGTTTTCTCTTTCGGCAATTCTCTTTAATACTTTTTCTACGTCCTTTTTTTCAAGAAGTTTAAATCTAAATGAAACACAACGGGATTGAATAGGGTCTATTATTTTACTAGAATAATTACATGAAAGTATGAATCTACATGTGGAAGAAAAATTTTCCATGGTTCTTCTTAATGCTTGTTGAGCTTCCGGGGTTAGCGCATCTGCTTCGTCCAAGAAGATAATTTTGAAGGGGATGTTTCCGAGGGATTTTGTTCTTGCAAAATTTTTTACTTTCTCTCTAACGATGTTTATTCCTCTTTCGTCAGAAGCATTTAATTCCAAATAATTTTCTTTCCAGTCAGATCCGAACAATTCTTTTACAACAATTAATGCAAGTGTAGATTTACCTGTTCCTGCCGGGCCTGCAACAGATCTCAGTTTTCATATTTCTTCTTGGTCGTTTTTCCTTATAAAGATTTGTGTGATTTTTTTAGTTACATAGATGAAACAATGTATTTACGATGAACTTCTAATGAGAATATGGTGATATAAAATATATCTTTTATAATATACTTTCAATTATATATTTTAAAACACAACTATCTAGATCTCGCTCTTCTTACTTTACGTTTGTGCTTTTCCTTTCTCAATCTTTTACGTTGCCACTTCCAACGCATCTGTCTTTTCTTCTTCCAACGTCTAGAACTTCTTTTCATATGTTTTTTTAGAGAAATTGCTTTATAAGGTTTTTGGAGATGGAGTTCTCGGGTTGAGTTTAAAGAGGTGTTGTAAAGAAAGGAACCTTGTTTTTCTTAAAGATTTTCTCATATTTTTCCATACTCTTTCCCAGGAATATTACCTTTATTTTGTCTTTTGTAGGGTGTGTGGGGAGCAAATAAGAAAGTGCTTCCGCGTCTAGTGTTGCTTGGTTTGCTGCTATGATTATTATATCCCCCCGGTAATTATTGAACTTGTCTAATGTTTCTCTGTATTTTAGGGGTGTTGCATTCCTTCCGAGAAAAATGACTCTTCTGATGTTAAATTTCTTTGAGTTTAGTTCGTCTGTGAGAAGTGTCGCAGCTCCTTTTGAGTTTGTGATGATTATTCCTTCATCTTTCTTTAATTTTTTTCTTATGTCTTGTTTTTTTAATCTGAATGTCTTTGCAATTGATGGAGATATTTTCGCGCCTGCTTGTTTGAAGATTCCTTCGTATCTTTTGTATTCAGTTGGTTTAGATATTGAGTTATTTGAAATTCTCATCCCCTCGCTAGTTTTTCCTCCTTTTAGAACTATGATCTCTTTTTTTGATTTCTTACATGCTTCGATAAACTTCTTTGATTCTCTTAGTTTCTCGATGTAGCATACAATCTTTTTTACTGATTTTTCTTCGTTGAAATATTCTATAAATTCTGCAAATCCCGTGCCCAGATTTTTTCCAAGACCGACATAGTAGTTTATTCCGACCCCCAAGTCTCCAACGTAGCTCCAAAGTGTGCCACTTTGACTTATGAAAGCGATGTTTCCTTTTTTTGGTGTTTTAGTTGATTGTGTGAGGTCTAATTTTTGTTTTTGGTTAAAAATTCCCAATGAGTCGGGGCCCAAAATGTTTAATTTTTTTCTATCAGATATTCTTAGAATTTTCTTCATCAGTCGCAAATCTTCTTTTTCGTTTGGTTCTGGGGGTAGTAAAAGGTAGTTTTGGATTTTATTGTCTGAACATTTTCTTAAAATCTTTGGGATTTTTTTGAGGGAAGAGATTATTATTGCTAGGTCAATGTTGTTTTCCAGGCTTTTTTTTAGGGGCGTGATATTTCTTTTATTCTTTTGAATTTTCACAAATATTTTTTTCCCTTTGAATTTTTCAAGTTTGTGCGATATGATCAATCCGGATTTTGTCGCGTTTTCAGACACTTCTATGATTATTATTTTCTTTGGATTTAAGAGTTTTTCAATGCTTTTCCCACTTTTCATATTATTATTTCGAAAGATATATATAAATAGATTTTGTTTATTTTATATGATTTATTTTAACGATAAAAGGGCCTTGAAGTTTTTAGGGGATGAAGGGTTTAGTATTGTTGAGGGGGTTTGTGTCAAAAGGATTTCTGGTGTGAAACGAGCTTTAAAGAAGGTTGGGCTACCGTCCATCGCAAGAGCTTCTTCGAATAAAATTTTGTATGGGGGGCATTTGAAAGGAACAGTTACAGATGTAAAGACTTATTCAGAGGCTTTGAGTATCTTTAAGGGTTTTGTGAAAATAAAGGGTGTGAATGGAGTTCTCTTCCAGAAAAAGATAGATGGCAAGGAGTTTTTTGTCGGGCTTGTGAGAGATTCGGACCTAGGGGAACTGTTGTTCTTTGGAGACTACAAAAACAAAGAGGACCTTGTTTTTAGGTCGTGTCCGGTTGATAAAAAAGAAATATCGAAAATGATTCGCGAAACAAAAATTGGAAAGAAGGTATCAAAAAAGGTTCTCTTAATTTTGCAGGACAATTTAAAGAGGTTGTCTGATTTGTATGAGAAATACCCTTACATAGAAAATTTAAACATAAGCCCTTTAGTGGTCCATAAAAATAAAGGTAAATTGAAAGGGGCAACTATAATTTTTAATTAAAGAGAAGAAGTGATTATAAATCCCATTATTGATCCAGAAATATAAGAGACTACCCCAATATTATATTTTCCTAATTCTCCTTTCAATCGCATTATTTCAAGGGTTCCGACAATGAAAGATATTAGAATTCCTCCCACGAGAACCACATCACATGTGCTGTAACCATTGTTGCCGGTTCCAAGAGGGTTGCATAGCTTTTCTACATGTTCAAATACGAACACGTCTTTTTCACCTCTGAGCGATTTAGCTGCCAATCCCAAAAATAAGCCCATTACAAGCGCAACGAGAACTATTATTGTAAGCAAGTTTTTTGTTTCTCCGTCAAACATGAAAGAGGAAAGTAAAAGATCAAATAAAAAGGTTTTGTTTAATAAAGCTTATAATGTGTCCTATTTTTTTTAAGTGATGGAATGGAGCTTATACAAAGATAAGGAATTTTTGAAACCGTTGTGTTTTTCCAACAACAAAACGCAGATGGATGTTGTTAAAGAAGTTTTAAGGCATTTTGATGAGGGAAAAAAGATAGTTTTTATACATGGCATTTGTGGAACAGGGAAGAGCGCCATTGCACTGAATATTGCCAAGGAAATTGGGAAAACTTCCATAGTTGTTCCGGGGAAGAATCTTCAGAACCAGTATAAGCGTGATTATGAGGGGGAGAAGTGCATTAGGGGAAAAGATGGAAAGAAGCTAAAGATTAGTGTTATAACGGGTAGGAAAAATCACAAGTGTAAATTTCTTGAGGATAATGCGGACGAAGCGATTTATAGAAAGAAAGAAGTTGACTCAAATCTCTACGATATCTTTGAGGGAAGGGAGGAGAAGGCACAAAATTTGATTGGAAAGGACTTATCTGCAGACAATCCAAATATTCCGTGTAAAATTGAGATAAAAGAGAAAAATTGGCAGAGAATAAAAGAATATTTGCACCAAAACAATAGAATAAATCCTAACAACTTTAGGGAGATAAGGGACGTGAAGAGGCTTTCTATTGCTCCTGTTTGTCCGTATTGGAGCCCGGTATTGCCCGAGGGCTATGATTCGAGGGTTTTAGGCAATGTTAGAAAAAGAGAGTATATGGGTCTCTCTGGCATTAAGTGGATTTTTCACGAAAGAAAGGCGGGATGTCCTTTTTATGAACAATTCAAGTCGTATATTGAATCTGATGTTATTGTTTTTAATTCTCTAAAGTATAAGCTTGAGACGTTATTGAACAGGAAGCCTTTAACAGAGGTGGAGATTATTGATGAATGTGATGAATTTTTAGATAGCTTTGCAAATCAAAAAAAGATAAACCTTGATAGGTTGCAGAATGCTTTAATACATGAGGTCTCGCTTGGGGACTTGGAAGACGATTTTTCGGAAGAGGTTTTTAGTTTGATAAGGCACTTGAGGGAAAATGAAGAAGTGAAAAATTCTATTTCCATGGGGGAAGTCATCCCTCTAAAGAGGACGGGGGTTTATGATCTACTTAGATTATTTTTAGAGAAGGATTTGGTGGGGGTTGTGGACGATGAGAGTTATCTTTTGGAAGTTGTGGAGGCTGCACGGATGTTTGACGGATTTTTTGGCGAGACCTTTGTCGTTTTTTCAAAATCGGATAAAGGCCTCAATGCGAACCTTGTCACAATAAATCTTGCAAAGAAATTGGAGGAGCTAATAAACAAAAATAAGAGAGTGGTTTTAATGTCTGGGACTTTGCATTCTGACCAGGTGTTGAGAAATATTTTTGGCCTTGAAGATTATGTTGTGGTGGACGCTGAGACAAACCATCAAGGAAGCATAGACATTATTCGTACAGGTAGTGAAATAGATTGCAGATATTCTAATTTTAAGTCGGGGAAGTTTACTAGAGAAGACTATCTTCTTGCATTGGATTCTTGTATTGAAAATTCAAAAAGACCAACGCTTGTTCATGTTAATTCTTTCAAAGATTTGCCTTCAGAGAGTGAGATTCAGGAATATGGCTTAAACAATCTTGTTTCGAGAGACGAATTGAGGGAAGAACAGAAAAAAGATGGAGAAGGAAAAATAATAGAGAGCTTCAAGAAGGGGGAGAGAGATATTTTGTTTTCTACAAGGGATTCAAGAGGCGTTGATTTTCCTGGGTCGGAGTGCAATTCCATTGTTTTTACTAAGTTTCCCAATCCCGACATTCAAGATCCCTTTTGGAAGATTTTAAATCGTTCAAAGCCAGAGTATTATTGGAGTTTTTATAGAGACAAGGCCCGGAGAGAGCTGTTGCAAAAATTGTATCGTGGATTAAGGTATAAGGAAGATCATGTTTATGTTTTGAGTCCAGATAGCCGGGTCTTGGAATTTTTTGAGAAACTGGATGCTTTTTGATTATTTTCGTTCTAGGGTTCCACCATCTTTTATTAGCGTTGAAGGTTTGCCGTTAAGTTCTCCCGAATCAATTATTAATTTTACTTTATTTAATATCTTTTCATCTATTTCACCTATTTTGTTTGCGGGTTTTTCGCCAGAGAGGTTTACAGAGGTTGTTACTATTGGAATCTCTAGCTTTTGAAGAATTTTTGTAAATTTGCAGTCGGGTATCCTTACCCCTACCATTTCATTGTTTGAAACTTCGCTTAAGAAATTTTGGTCTTTCTTTTTCAATAAAAGGGTGTATGGCCCGGGGAGATATTTGCCAATTAGTTCTTCTTCAACATCAAAATTGTTTAAGATCCACTCTTTAGAGGGTGCTATGACTGAGAAAGGTTTGTTGTCTCTGTTTTTTATCTCTCTTATTTTTTTAACCAATTCTTTATTAAGTGCGTTGCAACCAATTCCATATATCGTGTCTGTGGGGTAGATGAATATTTCTTCTTTCAATCTTTCAATTATTTCGTTAGATATCTCTTTCTCTTTAAGGATCATTTTGGAATAGCCCTGCCAGGATTCGAACCTGGGTCAATTGGCCCAGAACCAACTATACTTGACCACTGTACTACAGGGCTATGGAATTTTTAGAAGACCATAGTTTTTAAGTTTTTTTAAGGGTCTCAGAAAATAAAAGATAAGATAAATCCTACCGCAATACCAAAGATATAGGTAATTATTCCCGTGCCATAGTCTCCAGAATAATTTCTCAAGTTAACTATTTCTATTATGCTTAGTAAGAATAATAATACAGCGATTGCAGAGAAAGACATTGCGCATTTTGAGTTCGTTTGTTCTGAATATTTGCACATTTTTGTGAGGCTGTTCACCACTTTTATGTCATCTTGATTTGAAGATCTAACTGAGAGTCCAATTATTGCCCCTATTATAAGTGCAGTAAAGAATATTATTATTGCTATTTTTGGGAGGTCTTCGCTTTGCATGTTATTCTTACTCTAAGAATTTCTCGAATAAAAAGCTTTGTATTTGTTTTAATTATTTTCTGGTGTGTTTTGTTATTGCATAAACATTTTAAAGGGAAGATTTTTAGTTTATCTGTGCCCCGATAGTATAGTGGCCAAGTACGCTGCCCTCTCAAAAGTTCGGGATTGCTGGGAGTCGAATTGAAAACTCAATTTCTTTTCCTGGTGCGAAGAATTAAAGAGAGGTGATCTAATCTCGATGAGAGAGTAAGGTCTAGGGTCTCAACCCAGCCACTCTTTTGGAGAACGGCAGTAACCCGAGTTCGAATCTCG
>NJDN01000029.1 GCA_002254395.1 Candidatus Pacearchaeota archaeon ex4484_71 | reverse complement strand
AGAATAATTGATACGTCAGGAAATTTTCTAAGCCACGTTGTAAATGGGACCGTCACTTCTGCAGGTTTTGATGCTTTTGATAATCTCACCATGAATAGTGCTCCAAACAGCACTCTCCTTTTTCCAGATTTTTACGCGTATCTAAATAGTTCGTCAGTTCTTTTTAATTGTAGTGCTAGTGATTTAGATTCTAATCTTTACTCACTTTCCTTATACGGAAATTGGACAGGGGGTTGGGCACTGAATGAGACAAAGTTCATTTCTGGGGGGGAAAATAGCAGCACTTTTTCTAAAATTCTCTCGGAGGGAACATACATGTGGGATTGTAAAGCAGAAGATGATCTTGGTTTTTCGTCTTTTTCTAATAGTGCTAGAGTTTTTACCCTCGATCTTACTCCTCCAAGCATCTCTTCCTTTTATTCTAACGAGTCTGGAGGATGTTCAAGTGTGGGGGTAAAGATGTTTCGTGTTATTTGCGAGACAGATGATTCATCTGGTCTAAAAAACGTATCTCTTGGTGTTAACAATGATCTTGGGACCTTTAACTATAGTCTTTCTCTCTTATCTGGAAATCAATATTTTAGAGATATAAATGTGGATACTTATGGTGCTTGGGATTTAAACTGTTTTTCGGAGGATCTTGCAGGCAATAAAAATTCTTCCTCTTTTTCTTTAAATTTCATTGAAAAAAGCTTGCCAGATTTTAAATTGTTGAATTTTTATGTGAATGAAAGCCTTCCTGTTGAAAAGGAACAAATACTATTGATATCAGAAGTATTAAATGGTGGTTGTTCCTCGGGAAATCTTTCCGTCTCATTTTATAACCATAAGAATGGACTTGTTTTTATAAACAAAACTTCAAATTACACTCTTCTTGCTTCCCAAAAAACAAACGTTTCTATAGATTGGATAACGGAGATAGGAAACAACCTCTTTGAGGCAATTGCGGACGCCCAAAATTCTGTTGAGGAATATAATGAGTCGAATAATAATTTCAATTATACTTTTGATGTCACAAGTTGGCAGGATTTTTATGGTAATTTCTCGGGTTTTACAATTCTTTCTAAGGGTTCTAATGAGGATCTTTTAAAATGGAATAATTCTGGATCTTTTGGGAAGATTTTTGTGGCAGATAAGGAAAGTGATGTGGATTGGTTAAATTTGGCAGCTTTAGGGGTGAATACCTCTGGAGGGGATTCTCTAGATGATTTTTCAGAAGTAGACTCTCTGTTGGGGATGTCTTCTTTTGAGGATTCAATTTCAAAAGAATTTCTTGAAAATGAGCATCCAAAATTAAGGAAAGACTTGCAGATTTATGGAAGGCTTATCAAAAATGTCTCTCTTATTGATTCGGGGACAAAGGATACTTTCTTCACAGGAATCCTCTGGGATTCCTCCGATGATCTTGGGGGAAATGGCTTTGATATCTCTGATAAAGAGGATCTGGTCTTTGTGGGAACAATAAACAAATCTCAAGAAGGAGATTATGGCGTACAAGATTACCATATTAAAATTCCCGTGAAATTGAGGTCTTATGATGAACCAGATGAAAAGGAGGTATACTTTTATTACGAGCTATTGTAGAAAGATATAAAAAGAAACTTGTATAAATTTGTTTATAAAAGATGGTGTTGAAATTTTTAAAAAATAAAGATGTTCCGGATGAGCTCCCTGACCTTATTTCCGACGATATAGAAGAAAAATCTGCTAGAAATGAGTTAAATTTTTCAGTAAGTGCTGAGAGCGAAAAAAAAGAAGTTTCTAGGTTCTTGAAAGAGGTTGAACCTCTTCCAAAGCAACCCCCTCAGAACAACTTTTCTACAGAAAACCATCCTCAAGAGAATTCTCCTGAAAAGAGTTTTTTTGAGGAATTAGAAAAGAGTATTTCATCTGAGATTTCAAATTTGAATAAAATTGATGAGTGGGTGGATAAGCAGTTTATGCCCCGGAATATCCTTGTTGAGATGAAGAGTTTTTGGGAAAAGGAAAAGGAAGATAAACTCTTAGGAAGTGCTGGAAGAGAGTATAAAGAAAAGATTTCTAGGCAAATTGGAGAGTTGAAACAATTGGAAAGAGAATGGCAAAAGGTCTATTTTGATTTGATTGAAAAAGAGGAAAGTCTAAAAGAGAAGGAAATGGAATTAAAAAAAACTCTCTCAGATTTTTCAAAGTTTTGTAAAGAGAGATCGGGAAGGGAGACCTCTAGAAGGTATAGAAGGAAATGAGAACAAAGAAAAAAGCACATTCTAAAAAGTCCAAAAAAAAACATTCTGGTTTTAGAAATAAGTATCTTTTTTATGGTTTTTTGTTCTTTTTGGTTCTATTATTTATTCTAGTTCTTTTCCAGACAGGTCTTTTCAAGAAAGTCTTTTCCCACAGGGAAGTGATTAGTTTCCAGATAAAAGATTCTTGTTCGGTGATTGTAGGAAGGCTTTTTCATGAAATTGATAGTTCAAATAGTTGTGTTTTGAAGTGCAAGAACGAGTGTTTGATAAGAGAGTTGGATTATGTTAATTATAATTTTACGCTTTCAGAAGAGGATTGTAATAGTTGTTTTTGTTCTTGTAAATAAAGATGGTCTCAAAATTACCTATCGAAGAAGAGTATGACCTAATTTTTAATGATATTCTGGATCGTTTTTCGAAAGAATTGAATTTGGCAAAGAATGTCCAGGAAAGGGAGGCCGTAGAAAAAGAATTCCGGAATGAGATAAAGAGATTTCTAGTTCAAAAAGAGGTTGCTTTCAAGAGAGCTCTAAAAAAAGATAGAAATCTTCTTTTCGATGAAGGAGTCTCTCCAGACAAAGAAGAGATAAGAAATTCTGTTGAGAAATATTTCAAAGTTGTCCCTCTTAATTTAGATTTCACATACAAAGAGAGATTTCTAATTTTTTTAAAAAAGTTTAAATTTGGCTTTAAAATCTTTATGAGGGATTTTTTCAGACGGCCTTTATTTAAGAAGATTAGATTTTTCTTATTAAAAATTTTTCATCTTTTGAAATCTAATTTTAAGTATTTATGGATGTTTCTTAAAAAGAAAATAACTCTATTTCTAAAAAAGTTTTCTAGAGGTTTAAAGAAGTTTTTTATGAGGGTTGTTTACTCTTACAAAAAGGGATTGTCTTTTTTCTTTGGTAAAGAAAAGAAAAAAAAGAAAGAAGCAGAAGAGAAAACAGATAAAAACAACGGATAAGAGAAGTTTTATTAATTATCGTAAATATCTACAATAATGCGTAGAAGTGCAAAAAATCTAGGAGTTTTAGATTTTGTTAGAAAAGAGTTAAAGAAGGATTCTTCTGAGAGGAATATAATGGTTATTCTATTATTTATAACTGTTTTAAGCGGGTCTGTGCTCTTCTTTTTTCTTGTAAACTACGCCTTTATTTCAGGGTACGCTTCTGTGGAATCTCAGGGGGGATATATACAAGAATTAACAATTCATGAAATAATTCCTACGGTATATTGGAGCGGTGTTTACGGCCTCTCTCTTAGGGTTTCAAATTTTACCGAGTTGCTATATGGGGATTTTGATTCTGGAGAGATCATTCGGCAAGATCTTTTCTTTGATTGTATTGACTCCTCCTCAGAAGGAGGTTCAGAAGTTTATGCATCAACTAGCAATGTAATTGACTTTGATAGTTTAGAGCCTGCAGATCCTGTGGAGATAGATAATTTTACTGGTTGTTCTGGAGATCAATGCGCAGCCAACACATTCACAGATTTTATGAATGTAAGTGTGGGAACACGGTTAATAGAAAATGTTCCTTCTTCTTATACTAAAAGGTATGATGGAAATCAAAGTGTATTCGATATCGGGATCTTGAAAGATGGCTTGGGAAATTTGGTTTATGTTACGCATCTAACGTCCATACAGCGTTCGTACAACTATGAAAAAATTGTCAATTTTCAGCTATTGTTGCCAAATCCCCCCAATGCCACTACTCGCTTCTATTTTTTTACTGATCCATATGATGTCTGTCCCGCAGGGTCTAGTGTAGGAGATACAATCCGAGCTTCTCTGAAGGGATTTGTTTTTGATTCTGAAGGAAATCCTGTAGAAAATGTCAGTATTGTCGTTGCAGGTCATGAGAATTTCAGTTCTTCAAATGGAAGTTATTCTTTAAGTTTTGATTCTTTAGAGGGAACATACAGTGTTCTTGTCACAAAAGATGGGTTTGATCCGTTGACTTCCAATATCACAATCAATTTTACGAATTATACTTTTTTGAGGAATTTTACACTATCTAATTACACCCCTGGCAGTGGAGACACTCTTCTAGGAGAGGTCCAAGGTTATGTGTTGAATAGTGCAGGAGGCATAGTTTACGGGGCAACGGTAATGGCAGGAGATGCGAGAACAAGCTCTGATAGCTCTGGATATTATTATCTTCGTTCCAACTTTTCTATAAATAATGCTGTTTTGGTTTCTTTTAAAACAGGCTATGAAAATTATTATTCAATTTTGAATTTTACAAACGGTACTTCCATCGATAAAAATATAACTCTCATTACGGTTGAACAGCAAAAACAATATACTACTGGTCCTTACTCTGAGTCTCCTGGAAGCAATTCTCCGACCCAAGAGATTATACAAGGGGATGATTATTGGATAAGTGCAAGAGAGATAAATAAAGAGGTAAGGAAAAATACTTTTGTTAGGGATTTTGTAGGAATTTATAATCTTAGAAATTCTCAAATGAGCCTTCTTTTTTCAGTTTCTCCAGAGATTTCGGATTTTGTTAAGTTGGATAAATCTTCTCTCACTCTTTCTCCTGGAAACTCGGATGGTTTTGAGATAACAATCTATGGAACTCCCCCTATTGGAGAGTATAGCGGATTCATAAGTATAGGGGGGGGAATTGAACAAGACATTCCTGTGAATATAAAGATAGTTAAGAATAAATTTCCTATAGAGACTCTCTTGGTGGAGGTCAATTTGTTTAAAGATGTTTATTTTTCAGAGGATGTTTTAAAGTATAAATTAAATTTTAAAAATTTGTTGAGAGATCAAAGTTATTTGATTCATTATACAGTAAAGGTAATAAATCTAGATACACAAGAATCTTATTTTTCCGAGGAGTATGATTCTGAACTTAAAGACTCCTTAACGTTAATTGATGAAATAGATCTTCCTAAAGATCTCCCAGAAGGAGATTATGTTCTTCAGGTTGAAGCGAGATATCTTGATTCTGTGTCCACTGCTGTTTCGTCTTTTAGAATTTCTCGGCCAGTTTATCTCTATTCTTTTTTTGGAGTTCCTTTGTGGGTACTCCTCGTGATAATATCTTCATTGAGCTTTTTAGCATTTAACTTTGTTTTATATAAAAGATACAGGGATAAGAATAAAAGGTATAAGATTGGTTTAGATTATTCAACACTTGCAAAGCAAGGAGATAGTTCTGTGAAGATAGGTCTAATAGCGGAGACAAAGCATCCTGCATATTATGAGTTGGATAAATTAACTACCCATGCAATTGTCGCAGGTGCAACAGGTATGGGGAAATCTATTTCAGCACAGGTAATTGTGGAGGAGGCTTTGAAAAAAGGAATTTCTGTAGTAGTTTTTGATCCTACTGCTCAATGGAGCGGGATGTTAAGGAAGTGTAATGACAAAAAGATGTTGGCATATTACCCTAAATTTGGATTGAAAAGTTCCGACGCACAAGCATTCAAAGGAAATGTCCGACAAGTAAAGAGTGCCAGAGAATATATTGATATTAATAAGCATCTTGCGCCAGGGCAAATCCAAATTTTTAGTCTGAACAAACTGGATTCAAAAGACATGGATATCTTTGTGTCAAATATAATTAGAGGAATCTTTAAATCAAATCCTAAAGAGTA
>NJDN01000028.1 GCA_002254395.1 Candidatus Pacearchaeota archaeon ex4484_71 | reverse complement strand
AGAATTACTGAATCTAAATTCCGAGATAAAAAAAGTTACAAGTGCAAACCCACAAAGAGCAAAAATTCCTAAAACAAGAATCACAGCAGGAACACTTGCGCGTTTACTCCTCATCCTAACAGCCCCCTCCTTATCTCCTTTGACCTCTCCTCCAAGGAATCCGAAAAATATCCTTTGTTCTCTAAGGCTTCTAATTTTGCATAAAACGCATTCTTTTCCTTAACATTTTCAAGGGTATAATACGCGTATAGGGACTTGCTAAGAATAAGATCGTATTTCAATTCTGTTTCCGGAGAGACTATCTTTTCTCTATACTTCCCTAGAAATTTTGTCTCCGCCAAAAGAGATGAAACAAAAATAAAAATAAGAAGCATAACTACAACAATTATCGTCGAGACTATCCACGTAAGAGTGTCCCCCACTTGCCCTTTTTTGTTTCTTTTTTTACTTAACATTTTGTTCAGTCTTCCCAACCATAGACAAAATCTTTACAGTGTAAATATCCCCTTTAACATTAACATAAAATTGCTTTTCAACACACCTCACAAGATTCTTATGCTTTTTTGGATTTAATTCACAATCCGGCTTCCAATTGGGATTCCCCTCGGAAATTGTAAAGTCCGGATCTTTAAGAACTATACTCTTATAAAAATTAACTTCTACATAATATTGTGTATCCTCAAACGGATTCGAAGAATCAAAAGTAAGATTACACTTCTCCAAAAAGAAATCCCTAAAATCTTCTCTAAAAACCCCATTCATATAAACCTCACTACTTAAATTACCAGCTGGAGAAATACAATTAGCAACATCCTCCGCAAGAATATTTGCCTCAATTTCTCTAACATCATAAGGAGAACCATAAAATAAATTTACCATTACTATTATTCCCGTGGTGACCAGTAAAAGAATTATGAACCAATATATCGAAATCATCTTCTCCTCCCCTCTTTTATCCTGTAAAATCATTTTATGGTGTTGCCCCCCCAGATTTCATTTTTCTATCCACAGTTATAACATAAAAAACATCCTCTACCACGTAACTATTCACTTCAACATTATTAAAAAAAGTATAAGTGTATCCTCCTCCCTTCGATAACTTGACAGTCACACTATTCTTGTTGAATGAAACTACGTCTACAAAAGGAACCCCTTTCTCGTCTGCAACCTCTTTTGCATCGGCCATATTAATTTTTATGATGGCCCCAGGTTGAGCAGAGTCAATTATTAAAGAGATTTGTTTTGCGTATGTTTGCTCAAGAATTGTTGCACCCGCACCTTGCTTAATTACAAAAAGAAACATTATTGCCAAGAATGCTAAGTTTAATATTATAAAAATTAAATTCTCCACGAGAATCTGCCCTCTTTTGCTTCTCATAAATCACTAAGAAAAAAGATCTTAATAAAATTATCTTATGACTTTGTAACTATTTCTGCACAACCAAGTTTCTTTATTTCATCCCTTCCAGATCGGACAAGAACAGGTTTTATTGTCTGCCCTCCGAAGATATTGTCTGCTATGGGAGCAAGCAAATAATATCCTGCACCCCCTCCCGCGACGGCTGCGACAGCAATTGCAGCAAACCCTGCTCCACCAGTTAACGCCCCGAATACAACTGCTCCCGCACCAATCCCGACCCACGACCAAGTACTTGTTTCACTAGTCATACCTGTCACAACAGAATATTGCTGACCAAGAGTGATATTACTAAAATAAACCCTTGAACTGGAATTAACCCTTAAAAAATCATAGTAATTATTCGTATCATAAAGATATTGCGAATAGGTTATATTTTTCGAAGGCATTTTTGTACGTGCAAGATACTTGTAAAGCTTTTCCACACTGAAATTACCACTCTCGAAACCATTTATTTCCTTAACACTTTCATCTATCAACACCTGGGAACATCTGGCACAGTACATTTCTTTTATCAAATCCGAGCCAGCGTAATTTATCTTCCCTTCTCCAAACATCCACCAACAATCTGCAAGTTCACTTGCAAGCGCCTCGTAAACCTCGTCTTCAGAATCTACTTTTATGACCCTTGGCTTAAGCATGGCGTTACACCCTCCTTTTTTAGTTATACAAACGTATGATGTTTGACAGTTCATTGGAACTGCCCCAGTAGTAGAAACTAAATCGCTAGAACCCATAACCACAGAATTATGACAGATTTCTTTTTCACTCTCCGAACCAAGATTTAATTTGAATAAAAAGAACAAAATTATTGCAAAACTGACTATGAGTATGATAATTGTAACAATTTGTTTTGTTGTGAGTTCTCCTTTTTTACTTCTCAAATTCATAGTAATGTTATAACAACCTCCCTATTCCAAAGTAAAGTGCCGCAATAGCCATTCCAAAAAACGCAATCCAAATAATATATTTTATTAATTCATCTATATTCATGCACTAATAACCTCCACCCATTTTCCATCTTTTCTTATCTTTAAATTTGTACTGCCATCTTCTACATCTTTGATAGTTATCTTTCCAAAATCTTTTAAATTTGAAATTCGAACACAAGCTCCTTTTGAAGAACACTCCTTTAATTGTTTCTCTTCAACACTAGAAAATAACTGAAAACTGCCAACCTCATCACAAATACAAACACAATCTTCTCCAAAACAAGAATTTGGTTTCTGCCTGCTGCCAGTGTATGAAAATAATACCCAATTAGAAGGAGTTACATCAAAAATTTCGCCAACATACGAAGAGTTTACATTTAATACCTCCACAGATTGAGATATCTTTTCCAATGTAGCTTTTGCCTGTAACAACTTTTCTCCATCCACCCTAGCATAATAAATTGAAACAAGAAGATAAATCAACAACACAATCCCAATTAGACTCAATACTATCTTTAAAAGCTCTGAAGCTAAGAGCATCCCTTTTTTATTCTTATCTTTTATTTCCATCTTAATTAAATAAATACAAAAAGATTTTGATCCCTGTTTGATTATCAATACCGTTGAAAAAATCGAAAACATTTCTCTTGAATGCAAAGTATAAACCAACAACCACTGCAACAACTACTAAGGATCCGATGATCAGTTTTATTATTTGATTTATTGTTAGTTCACTCATTATCTAAATCTAAAAATATTCTTGAGATTATCAAGAATTAAAACCCCTTTTTCCTTCATTATAAAAGCGGAAAACATTAGAATGACTAAAACCGCAAGAGCAATCAAAATCCACGGAAGATACTCTGATATAATCCCTCTTTTGTCTTTCATAATATTATACTATAAAAGTTATTAATAAACTTTTTTAAAGAAGATTCCCAAGAACAACCGCGGTGAGAATGCTCAAAGAAACTATAGACAGAAAAGCCACAATAGAATATAACATAATTCCTTTCTTTAAGTTCAATCCAGTCTTATGAATTTCCTCTAACTTGTCTTCTCCAGAATCAATTGTTACAAGAGTTCCTGTCAAGATAAAAATAATCTGAATTAAATAAACTCCCACTGAAATCTGTAAAAAATATGGAGGAATCATAGAAGCAACATTGAAGATGTCTAACATCCCAGATAAACCCCCCAAAGAACCAAGAGAATCCCCCCCCAATTTGGCCAAATCTAATTTTAGAAGAATAGAAGTGATCATCGCTGCAAGCCCAACAACAATTCCAGATAACAGAGGTGCTAGAAAAGTCATGTTGCTTTTCATATCCGACGCTATCTCTGCAAGCATATCTTTCAATCTAACGGTAATTTTATTTATATTCTTTACATACTCTGAGATGCTCATCAAACTAATTGCTGCAATTTTTAATCCTTTCTTCGAAGATTCTATAAGAATCCGCATACTTGTAGCAATCAAATTTGAAGGGTATTTGTTTATCGCTCCAACTTTTTTGTCAAAAATCGCTTTTTCCACGCTCATCCCCAAACTTCGAACATTGTGATTGACTTTCCTAAAAAAATCTCCTGTAATCAAATTTCTTGTGGATTCTGCAACCTTCCCAAATGCCAATTCGGGGGGAACCCCGTTTCCGATTCTGTTTCCAAGCTGAAAGAGAGAATTATTAAATTGCTTTTCAAGATCTTTTGTTTTATTTCTCTCCTTTATTAACTCCTTTGTTTTACTTTGATATGCAGAAGAAAAAAAGATTGCAATCCCTAAGGGAAAAAACATTCCCAAAATCAAAGCTCCTAGCCCAAATGGGCCTTTAACACCCGTTCCGGTATCTATGAATCCAAAGAAAGAAGAATCCCCCATAAAACCGATACCAAGTTGGGAAAAGGTATAATCTTTTTGCAATCCGATGAGAGCAGGAAAATTTGTATACTGAAAAATCAGAGGAAGAAGTCCAATTACCAAAAAGGGCAATGCGATTATAAAGGCATTTATGTAATGCGAACTTTTTTTATAATCTTTGTATAATGGATTTCTCTCTAGAAGATTGGTCTCCCCGTGCCCCCCTGGTCGAAGCATCAAAATCTTATCTGTAAGATAAAAAACAGAAAAGGGAACTATTAAATTGAATATTATGAAAACATGAACATAACTAAAAAATCCCCCCACCATGGCAGAAGCAAGAGGCAATAATGCTAAACCTAACGTAGGAAGTACCACCCCCAACATATAAACGTTTGTAAGAGGCGCCCTGACCGAATGGGTAAACTTCAGCATGTTATCATAAACCCCGTCTAAGATAACTCTCAACGATTTTTCCAGGGTGGAAATCCTACGCGAATTATCTGGTTCGAACAAACTACTTTCAATCAAATGAAACGCCTCGATGAACTCTGTTGAATGTCCTCTCCAAGTCTCCAGATAGTTATCTAGGCTTTCCTTTATTGTTGAAAACCTCCCCACCTCCACATCATAAAATATTTTCTTAAAATCAAGTGCAAGAGGATAATCAAGATGCTCCGAAGCAAATGCTATGGCTTTTTCTAAATTAGGAGTATGCCTCATATAAACAACAATATACAAAATTGCTGGAACCATCTGGCTACTTGCTTTTAACCTCCACTTCTTTGCTAGCCTCTCAGGGTAGCCTGCAAGAAAAGTGAAAAGAAAAATTGAAAGAACTACAATTAGAATAAAGAGAAGGACGGGAAAATTCTGAAAACCCCCTTTTGCGAGGGCAATTCCCACAGAGATCATTAAACCCAAGAAAAAAACGAGAAAAAAAGCAGTTACAGAAAAACTAACTGCTTGCCAAGGTTCAATTGCAAGATGCGCAGAACTTATCGCCCCTTCCAATTTCTTTCGATCTTTTTCTGACGGAGTTATCTTAATAAAATTCCCAAAGGCATTTGCCCACTTTTCATAACCCTTCAATTCATAAGACAATTCTTTCCTAAAATGGACATAAGATTGACTATATCTCTCTCCCTCAGAAGAGCCATCTGTCTGAATTTGACTCTGTATTTTCGCACTATACTTTCTTAAAACTTCTTCAACAGATGGTTTATGAGGCATTTTATCACACTCTTTTTCTTAAATATCAAACAAAAAATAATTAATAAATGTTTAGAAAGCTTCCCTCAAAAAATTTATTCTGCAGAAAGTTCCCTTGAAGATTTTTTCTCCCCTCCGAACAACCCTCTAAAAAATCCTTTTATGCCTTCAAATCTCTTTCTTTCTTCAATGGAATCTTTAACTTTTGCGCTCTTTGATGCTCTCCTTTTTTTAGAAACTTGTTTCTTCACAACTTTTTGTTCTTGCTTCTCAATATCTAAACTATTTTTTATCTTGACTGCTCTCTTCTTTTCCAAAGATATATCCTCTTTCCTCTCCGGTTTTGAAATTAGAGCCTCTTTCATTGTGCTCTTTGTTCCTTGAACTTGTTTGACATTCTGTTTAGAGAAAACATTACCATCAATTACCACCTTTTTGCTATTCTTCCCACCTCTCGAAAT
>NJDN01000027.1 GCA_002254395.1 Candidatus Pacearchaeota archaeon ex4484_71 | reverse complement strand
GCTTCACACACAGCTTCTTTGTATGCCTGTGCGTTCCTTGCCGCGTTTACAACCTTTCCATTTATTATTAAAGTTGGGGATCCTCTTACCCCAAGCTCTTGCGCAAGCTTATAACTCTTATCTGCTAAACTATCTCCTTCCGAATCAACACAGGACATAACAGCCGCTGAATCAATTCCCAAAGAGTTCATCAATGCAACAGACTCTGTTAAATCGCATTGCTTATCTCTTGATTGCCCACATTTAGGATAAATTTGATCCACAAACTTTCCAGCATATTCCCAGTAGCTCTCTGGAGCAATTTTTTGAATGCACTCTTGAATCTTATTTTGCTCTACCTCGTGTTCACCGTGGCCAGCATAATATAACACACCTTCAAAGTCTGCATAATCCCCCAAAAGAGCAGCAACCTCTGATAAAGGCTTTTGTGCAGTTACACCGTAAGGACAGTAAGACCATATAAATAATTGAACCGAAGGCCTATCACTCTTGACAACACCCTCCTTAGCAGAGTCACCCTGATCTTTTTTATCAGAACTCTCTGTTGTCTTTATTTCAGAAACAATTTGAACAAAATATTTTCCGTCTTTAGTAATATATACTGGAATCTCAGCACCGTTTGAAGAAACAAATACTTTGTATAAATCAGGACTGAAATCACTGAAATTGACATACTCTATCTGTGCTCCGCCCTTGGAATTTATAAAATCAACAAATGCCTCTCCAACTTTTTCTCCAGAAGATTTGCCTCCATAATTTGCAACTAAAAGGAAAATAGTCAAAGCAAGAAGAATTATTGTAACTAAAACCCATGGATTTTTACTAATCACAGTCGTAGGCCTCTTCTCAGATTTCTCAGAAGACTTCTTAGCATGTGAATTCCCACTTTTCTTCTTGACCATCATGTACAAAATGAATATGGTTTTATAAATCTTTTGCTGAATAAAAAGCGAAATTTAAAAATAACCATAAAAAACAAAAAAATCTAGAAGCTCATAACAAACTCTTTATTCCCGACACTATTTTCTTCTCAAGAAGCGAAAGAGTCTTACCCTCCTCTTCGGAAAACCTTCTCTCCCCCCTCTTTTTATTAGGATCTTCTCCAAGATTATATTTCACAAGTTTAGCTTCACTGCCGTTATGATCCATCTTAACCTGCCCTACATTCTTCGAATACCAATGATACATACTATCGCTGTTCGAAAAACTTTGTCCATTATCTTCGTTACGCATATTCACATCAACAGATTCTTTCACCTTAAACGCGCCCCCAAATGGAACACCCCCTGCTATCACAATCTCTCTAGACTTATAGTCAAACGTCCCTCGAAGATTCCCTTTTATTTGAGGATATTTTTCAACAACGATATTACAATCCCTAGTGAAAGCTTTCCCCACTCTCAACTCATCGTCCCCCATTAAAACAGGAGGATCCAAAATAACTCTTCCGATGTCAGGGTCTTCAAAACCAAAATATCTAAGCCCTCTCTGAAAGAACCCTATATATTCTACTCCCCCTCCCGTTCTGACAAATCTTGTAACCTTATCTCCTGCGATGTCTTCTAGTCTTCCATCAACCTTGCTAGACACAATCCTCCCATTCAAAGAATAATCCCAATTACTTCCGGGGAGAAGAGGGAAAAAATCTCGAATATCTTCAATACGGCTGCCCAACTTATCTGCGATTCCCTTTCCTGCAAAAGTAAATGAGCTAAAAAAGAAAGGATCAGGACTAAAAATTGCATGTTTCTTATCTTTGTCAATATTTATTCCGGGAATTTTATTCAAAAGATCTATTCCATCAATTATCAAATCTTTCGTATCCCCCACCTTATTCATTATAGAATATGCTTCAGGGTCTCCCGTTCCCAAGAAAGTCAACACAGTTGAGGCTATTTTTAATACTGCATCCGTAAAGTTGCTGAACTCATTTATTGTCCAATCTCCCAAATATACCATCCCTGGCCTATCATAAACTCTCTCCCAATCCCAGTATGGAAGTCCCGCATCCAATCTGTCCACAAACGTATTCCCATCATGTCCAAGTGCCTCGTTAAAAAATTTAAAGAATTCAGAAGAATCTATATCTCTTTCATTCCCTCGATAGATAATTTTCGGAAGATAGTTTCGTGAGGGATCATGAGCGAACACTAGGGAAGTCCTGTCTCTCTTGTCAACCAATCTATACGCTTCTATCCCCTCAATAGGACCTGTAGGAGAAGGAACATGTTTCCCCGCAAAGAAAGAGTCATAATAATAATTGTCTGAATTGAAGATCAGATCCCCTGAAGGTCCAGAAACCGCTTTATCTGAGAGAAACCTCAAACTTTTGTAAGGAGGATTATCTACATCTATACTAAAACCCTCTCCAACATCTGGAACAACGCCTTCTTCCTTCTTGCAACCTTGTAAAAATAAATAACTTGGAAAAGTAAAATACCCTGCGGCTCCAAGAGCCAACGTCTTCATAAAATTCCTCCTATCAAAACGCATAGGAAGTACAAGAAAAAAATATTTATAAAAATTATTGTAATTCAAAACAATTAAAAATCTTTAAGGACATCTTTAGCTATGACATATGACATAATAATAGGGCGTAATGATTCTGATAAGAAAAAATTTGGAAAAGAGGGATTGACATATATCGGAAAAGGATATGTGAAAATGGGACAATACACATCCTTATCAAATAAACTATTTATGGATGTTGCAAGAAGTCATGTAGTATTGATTGCGGGAAAGAGAGGTTCTGGAAAATCCTATACTTTGGGAGTCCTGGCGGAAGAACTAGCGAACCTTCCAAAAAATGTTGCAAAAAATATCTCGGCCTTGATCTTCGACACAATGGGAATTTATTGGACAATGAAATTCCAAAATGAAAAAGACAAAAAATTACTTCAAGAATGGGACTTAAAACCAAAAAAAAGCCCTGTTAAAATATTTGTTCCATTTGGGCATTATGACAAATTTGTCGAAAAAGGAATCCCAATAGATGAAAAATTTGCCTTGGATGTATCGGAACTAAACGCAGAAGATTGGATTTTGACATTCAAATTAGATATCACTCACCCAGTCTCTGTCCTTATAGAAAGGACTCTCTCAAATCTCCAGAAGAAAAACAAAAAGTTCACAATAAAAGACATAATAAAAGAAATGGAAGAAGACAAAAAGAGTGAACAAGAAACTGTCAATGCATCTGTAGGATTGTTTGAAGCAGCACAAACATGGGGGATATTCTCTGACGATACTACAAAGCCGACAAAAGTAACAAACCTTATTAACCCAGGAAAGACATCTGTTCTTGATTTAAGCGTCTATAACTCTGTTGGGACATTTAATATAAGAGCCCTTGTCATAAGTCTTGTATCTAGAAAACTTTTCAACGAAAGGATGTTCGCTAGAAAATTAGAAGAAATAAAAGATGTTTCAAAGGGTCTAGATTACACATTTTCGGAGAATAAAAAAGAGACGCCGCTAATATGGATGTTCATAGATGAAGCGCATGAATTTCTACCCTTGAACGGAAAAACAATTGCAACAGATGCCCTAATACAAATACTGAGGGAAGGGCGTCAGCCAGGGATCTCATTGGTATTAGCAACTCAACAACCCGGCCAGATACATAGAGACGTAATGACACAATCAGATATTGTGATCTCTCACAGGGTAACTTCAAAACCAGATATAGACGCTCTCAACCATATAATGCAAACATACCTTGCAAGCACAATCCAGAAATACATGAATGACCTTCCAAGCCTAAAAGGTTCTGCAATCATCCTAGATGACAATTCCGAAAGAATTTACCCCATAAGAATAAGGCCTCGATTTACATGGCATGGTGGACAAGCTCCTACCGCGTTAAGTGAGAAAAAAGAATTCTAGCAAATAATGATTTATTTAAAGAAACTCAAATTCAATAAAACGATGGAAAACAAAAAGGTTCTGCCTCGAACAGGATTGATGGGCGGGAGTGAATGCGAATATTTTAGAGAATACGGGACATACGATGAACCCTCTGGAAAAGTTTATTGCAAGATAGAAACTTGCCCCTATAACAACCTAATAAAAAAGGAATTTGGTTCGATAGACCTCTCATTCAACGAATGCTCTTCAAGAGGCCTTGTCAAAAAGTTTGATGTAAACAAGCTCAACCAAAATACAGAAAGACTGATTGAATTAACAAAAAAAGTTAGAGAGGCTAGAAAGACCAATGATACTCCGAACTAGACGACTTTGAAATCTACCCTACATCTTATTTTGTAAGGCGCAATATCTCCTGCAGGTTTGGACTTTAGGATTCTTATCTTCTTCCCACAATCTTTTGCCTCCCTCTTAATCTTATCGACAATCTTCGAAATTTCGTTGGCGTTGCAGAAATCATAGTAATATATCCTTGTTCCTTTCTTACTCAAGTCAAACGCAGATTTCAAAAAAGAATCTTTAAGCTGAGGGCGAGGCATAACAATAACATCAAACTTTTTTCTCTGCTTTTTAAGACGCTCTGCAACCTTTTTGATATCCCCTGGAAGCAAAAATACTTTTTGGCCAACTTTATTCCTATCAATGTTCCACTTTGAATATTGGTTAGCTTTCCTATTTATCTCATTTGAGTATATTTTTCCTGCTTTAGAGTTTTTTGCTATCACTATCGGAAAAGGTGAAACCCCTGCAAACATCACCAAAACATCCTCTCCTTTTTTTATCTTGGAAGCTACTTCTTTTCTTTCATTACTTAGACGAGGGGAGAAATAAGTTTCATCAACATTGAATCTAAAAACACAACCATTCTCTTTGTATAACACTTCTTTATTATCTGCTCCAGCAAGAACACGCGTCTTCATTTTTCTTAATCTGCCTCCAAAATTCTTGGACTTCTCCAAAACTGTCTTAATAGACTTATTCTTTTCCAGGATAGCTTTTGCAACTCTTTTTCTCTCAGCCTTTCTAACACCCTCTGAAAAATTCAAAATTGCAATATCCCCAAGAACGCTAAACGATCTTCCCATAAAAAATACAACAAAAACTTTATTTTAAAGTTTATGATAGGATTTATAAAATAAAAAATGCTATAAGAAATGAAAAAGAATGGTATACGGATCTTTTTACGATTTTTCGCCCGGAAATTTTTTCAGAAGTATAGATGTGTCTTTTGTAATTTGGATAACTCTTTTCATCCTATTCTTTGCAATAATATACTACGCTACTTCTAAAATGTTTAGAAATAATAAAGCCATTCCGGCCATATTAGGGGTTCTTATTTCGATACTAACAATATACTTTATGTCAAAAACAGGCAGTGTTGAAAACCTAATTTTTAATCTACAGTTTATAGATATCCGAAGATTTTTGCCATGGATTTTCTTAATAATCTCTGCAATTATAATCTGGAGATTTGGAATTGGAATGTATATTATGGTAGTTTCATTCACAATCACCGCTTTCCTATTTCTTGGGACGGTCGGAAGAAACGGATTTGGTTTAACGACTTCAATAATAATGTTCTTCGTTGGATTAAAGATTCACCTAGTTTGGAAAAAAAGGAAGAAACGAAAAGCAGATTTAAGGGAATTAGATCCTTTAAATCAAGAAAAGCTAAAAAGAATGTGGGAAGAGGATAGAGAAAGAGATAAGAAAAAGTGGGAAGATAAAGGAAAAGATATTGGAAGATGGATTGGAAAAAAATATTATGGAGAAAAGAAAAATGCTCCTTCCCCGAAGGAAGTAAAGCAAAGAGCAACTAGACAAAGAAAAAATGCAGAATTGCAAAAAAAATATAATGAATACTCTCAATACATACAAAGACTTGTCAAAAGAAACGGGGGGAGAATTCCCGCAAGTGATACAAAAGACGGGAAGTTATACCATAGATATGTGCAAGCGATGAAATCTATAGAAAATATGTCTCGAAAAAAAGGCTTTGCACCTCGCTAAAACCAATCAGACAAACTTTTTTGATTCTTTAATTTTTCAG
>NJDN01000026.1 GCA_002254395.1 Candidatus Pacearchaeota archaeon ex4484_71 | reverse complement strand
TAAAAAAGATTTGTCAATTTCCCCCTTTGAGTTCATCGGTGTAGGAACAGATAAAAAGATAAGAGGCGCTTCTCCCAACATCTTCTCCAGATTCTCTTCAGAAGTGTATGGCTCCTTAAATTTATCATAAGCAATAACCCCAAATTTCTCTCCGAAAACCTTTGCAGTATTCCCTCCTACAAAACCCATCCCAACAAATCCGAGCTTCATAAAAAATACAATTCGCCCTCTTTTATAAGAATTTATATCCTAAAATATCGAAGATTAATTTGAACCTTTCTTTATCATATCTGCAAATGCAGGCCGGGTTATTAAAACCCCTACACTAATCCCAATGATTGTTGTGATTGCAAATCCTTTAAGCAAACCCGCTCCGGCCCAAAGAAGAGGTAGAAGAGACACAAGAGAGGTGAAATACGCTCCCATTATAATTGCAAACGCTCTTTTCAATCTCTGCTTTAAACTTATGAAAAGATTTCCCTTAGATTCATCTATCAAAACAATAAGATCGTCTATCCCCGTTCCGATTGTTGCAAGGATTCCAGCTATACTAGGAAGATCTAAATTCCAACTTATCAAAGAAGCAATTCCCAGAATAATTATTACCTCCGAAACACTTGTTAAAAGCATTGCCATCGATGCCTTGAATCTCCTATATCTCACAAAAATTACAAGAGCAACAGCAAGAAGAGCTGCTAGGCCCGCAAGCAAAATAAACTTTATGAATGACTGTCCTAATGTTGGAGAAATGGTGTCCAACTTTACTATTTCTAGTTTGTAAGGAAGACTTCCGGTAATAAGAATCGTCTGAAGTTGTTTCATAGATGCTTGAGCATCTTCGTAAGCATCTTCTTTGGTTGCACCAGACCCGGAACCAGATATTGAAATTTGAGTTGTTACCCTTCCTTTTAACCCTTCACCTATCAAAAGACTATCTACAGGTTTATCATCTAAGAATAAATCAAGGGTCTCATTTAGATAATTTCCTTGAGCAGTTTTATTAACTGCAAGCCCTGCAGTCATATCTGCGTGCCTCTTTGCAGCATCCCCGCTAAGAGTTACTGTGAACGAGAACCTACACACATATCCGTCTTTAGAAGGATTACAAGATTCTATTCTAGCATTTTGGGCATCTCTTCCAACAGATGCAATGTCCCTATTTCCTCCTTCGAAAACCGTGACGTTTGCTATCTTAGCTTCGAACTTTCCTTGCTCTGAAACTAATTTCTTTAAATCTTTAGGCGTTGCTCCTGCAATTTCAATCAACATAAATCTATTTCCAGAGAGATCGGAAACCGGAACAACCTTCAAATCTGTTAAACCGAACTCGTTCAACCTGTTACTTGTAATATCTATAAGATCGCCAAGCTCGCTTTGCGTTAAGGTTTTATTCTCTGCCTTTATCAATGCCCTCGCCCCCCCTGCAAGATCAAGACCTAACTTTAACCTTGTACTAGGAATTTCTGCCACTGAAATCTCAGGAATTGTATCTGTATAAAGGATATACTCTCTTGCTTTTGTCTTTATGATTATTTTTTCGTCCTCTCCAGAGCTAAAAGCATTATCAAAAAAATTGAGATAACTATCTATGTCTTTTATTGTATTCCCGTTTATGCTTTTTATAATCTCTCCTGCGATCATTCCTTGAGAAGCAGCTTGAGAACCTTGTTCGACAGAAGTTACAAGAACACCTTTCTCAGAAAAAGAGGGGGGAATTCCAAAGATTGAAATAAGTGAGAGCACCACCAATATTACCAATAACCATATTTTGAATGTTAACTTTTTCGCCATTTTTTCTCCTTTCTTTCAACATACCATTTTAATATTGAAACATTTGTGATCCATGTGTTCAAAATATCAAAACCTAAGCCTATAACAAGGATTGTGAAAATTTGCGTTAATACTTCTGAAAAAGATTTTACCACTAAAAGTGCTACAAACATTGCAACAAAGGATGTTAGAGTCATGGTAATACCCGTCTTGAATGCCTTGAATAAACGCTCGTTTAGAGATCCTTCTCTTCTCTTTAAAAGCCTTGTAGTCAACATAATATCTGTATCTACAGAATAACCAATAAGCATAAGGATTGCAACAATACCTGCAGTAGACATCTTTAAACCAAGAAGATCAAAAAATACAAGAGTCATCAAAATGTCTGCAAATGCGGAAATAACCACTGCCAGTGAAGGAACTGCAGTTTTGAAAAGGATAAACACAACTATGGCCATAAACAAGAACGCTATAAGAATTGCTATTAACAACTGTTTGTAAAAAGAGTTACTCAATATTGCCCCTGTGAATTCAAAATCACTATTTTCTCCTTCTACTAGCTCATATCCCAAATAAGCTTCTAAAACACTCTTCGTTAAGTCTTGACTGGAAGTGGTTTCTACAATTACTGCCTTTTGCTCACGGGTCGTTAAATCATAAATCTCTCTCAATCCAAGATCACTCAAGCTACTCGAGATATTTGCCTCTAAATCATCTACATTTACCTTGTCATAAATAGTTATTGCAGTCCCTCCTGTCAAAGAGATGTCCTTTCTAATAAAATCACCCGTATTTGCATGAAAGATTACCAAATAAACAATAGAGAATATAATCAAAACGGCAGGGATTATCAACAGAGTTTTATGGTGTTTATCATGCCAGTTCTTCTTCGATTCTTCCATTTATCAGAGAAAATTGTAGGGTATTTAAAGGTTTATAAAGGTCGCTTAAACCCGTGTTTAAACCATCCTTCGTCTAGGTTCTTAGAAATTGATAGTGAAAAACCCTCTAGATGTTCCTCTAAAAAAGAAGTGCTCTTTCTATGAAGGATGCTCTAAAATCTATTTCTTCTTGCTCTGCATCATCAAAAAAGTGGAGCAACATAAGAGGAAGTGCGCTATCCTTCCCCTTTTTTATAGGATTTGCCATTCCTTCTTCATCTACAAAGTATATCTCAGAGCATTTCCTTCCCTTCGGGCATATTTCCTCTAACAAAGTTTGGTAACTATCCAATCCTTGTCTCAGAAAAAATAAGTTAAGATAATCTTCTGACTCTCTGAAACTTTTCGTGAAAGGCTTCCTCGGATTTTTGAAATCTTCCACAATAAGTGAAAAAGAAGGGGTTTTATAAAAATAATTGAGACACGGAATACAAAAGAAAAACAGAAGAAGACAGCTTGAAGGTTTGGCGTCTTGTCGGACACTACTGCCAACAACGTGAGAAGCTTAACTTCTGTGTTCGGAATGAGAACAGGTGTTTCCAACTCACTATGGCCGTCTTCAAAATTTGAAGAAAAATGGAGTTTATAAAAGTTTTTATCCTCTCTTTTTCAAGATTTTTTCTAGTTCCGATGGATGAACTGTCGCGGTTCCCACTTTCCCAACAACGATTCCAGAAGCGTAATTTGCTAACCTTAAAGAATCTCTCAAATCCAATCCGGAAGAAACACCTAAAGACATTGTAGCTATAAATGTGTCTCCTGCCCCTGTTTGGTCTGCAACCTCTTTAGCATTTGTTTTCATCAAAAAATAATCTCTCTTCTGGAAATCATATCCAAAAACCCCCTTATCTCCGCGAGTTATGACTATTTTTTCCGCGCCCAAAGAGTTATTTAGGTATCTCGCCATATCCTCTAAAGACTTTTCGTTAGTATATTTTATCCCCGTGATTTCCTCTGCTTCTTTAAGATTGGGAGATATAATATTTGATCCGAAAAAATTTCCAGCATTAGGAGGTTTTATATCACTTAAGATTGGAACCCCATATTTCACGCCAAGAGAAATTATTTCTTTTGCTAAATTTTTTGAACCTCTAAAAAAAATCTTATTATAATCAGATAATACTAGAGCATCTTTGCCCTTAATTCCTTTTTCTAAAATATTCAAAAAAGATTTTTCATTTTCCTCGCTCATCTTTTCAAGACTATTCTCTCCAAAATCTAACCTCACTACTTGTTTGTTATGGGCAATAACTCTTTGTTTTACAATAGTGGGGTTCTCATCTTTCAACAAGAAATGAATTATTCCTCTGTTAGCGCATTCATCTTTCATTATCTCCCCTGCTTCATCTTCTCCAACTAAACCAAATAGATAGGCAGTTCCCCCAAGGGAATTTACATTGTTTGCAACATTCGCGGCCCCTCCAAGAACATATTCTTCTCTTTGAACATTCACCAATGGGGCTGCAAAATGATCTGGATTTAAACGATTAATTTCTCCAAAGGTAAACTTATCTAACAAAACATCCCCCATAACTATTATTTCTTTACCTCTAAAATCTTTTATCGCTTCCTTAATGTTGCCCATAGACTTATTTTAAAAAGATAAATTATAAACATTTATATCTAAAATCTTTTATATTGAAGAATATACCTTATTTCAGGCAGATGTGCCGAAGTGTCAAGCTCAGAATCAAAAAACAAAAAGATTTTGGCAAAAGACCACTCGGCACTGGGATGATGCAGGGGTGCCGGAGTGGTCAAACGGGCAAGATTAAGGCTCTTGTGGCTTAGTGCCTACGCAGGTTCGAATCCTGTCCCTTGCATGCCCAAGTAGCTCAGCCTGGATAGAGCGTCTCCCTCCTAAGGAGAAAGTCGAAGGTTCAAATCCTTCCTTGGGCGTCACAAAACTTAAAAAGCAAAAAGAAATCAAATGATTGTGCGTGGGTAGTATAGTGGTTAGTATAACTGGTTTCCACCCAGTTGACCCGGGTTCGATCCCCGGCCCGCGCATTTCTTAATCAAAATTAATCAAGAACGAGATATCCTTTCTTCTCAAGAATTCTTTTGACTCTATCGTCGACAACTTTCTCGGAAAGCTTTCCTTCCTTTACCTGTTTCTCTAATTCTCTCAATCTTCTTTTAACAGCATTAAACCCGGACCCGCGAGAAGTATCTAAGATAATATCATTGCCCGCCCTTATCAAATCGGGGTAGACCTTGTTAAAATCAAAAGGGTATGAAAGCCTGAGACCTAACATTGTCACCGCATCAGTTATTATTAATCCCTTGAACCTCCTTCTCAAAGGCTCTAAAACTTCTCTAGATCTAGAAGATTGCTTCCCATGGGAATTTAGCTCACCGCTCACAATCGTGTGCCCAACCATAATTGCATCAACATCTTCCGAAATTGCCAAGTTAAAGAGCTCTAGGTCTTCCTTTGATATTTTTGCCCTTACCTTTTTGAGATGAGGATTCTTCACCAGATTTCCCCCAGGATAATGTTTCGCCGTAGCAAAAACACCTGCTTTATGCAATCCTTGAATATACGCGGATATCTTTTCCCCAACTTCTTTTAAATCTCCCTCAAAATTCCTCCCTGGCCAAACATTATTTTCCAGTTCCACCACTGGAGAAAAATTCAAGTTAAACCCCATTTCTCGCAATAGTTTTCCATGCTCAATTCCTAAATCATATGCTTCCTGGTCATCCTTAACTTCTCCGAACGTGGGGGAATGATAAAATTTCCTAAAAGGATTCCAACTACCTTCCATATCTGTTGCAACAAAAAGAGGAATCTTAGAATGTGCCTTGTAAAAATTTATTGCCTTTTCGTATTTCTCTTTAGAAGAAAAATTATCAAAAAAAACTCCTCCTACTTTTAACTCTTCAATGTATTTTGGGCTTAGCCCTTTCGGTTTAACAATTAAGAGCTGCCCAAGCTTTTCCTTTAAGGATAAATGTGAGAGGTATATTGTTTTTTTCATTACATAAACTCGGAAAGCTTTACTTATTAATATTACTACAGCAGAGAATATAACTTCCGAATATTATGATTTCTTGAATTTATTAACCAATTCGATGAAATCTTCCTGGCCTAAGAAAATGGACCTACAGCAAAATCTTTCCAAGCCAAGCTCATCAAGCACTTTTTTTTTCGGTTCTCCCTCTGCGACTCTTCTTTTGAATTCCTCCCAAAGGTGACCAATCGGCTTTCCACATGAAAAACATCTTACTGGAACTATCATATTAATATTGGCGGACATTAGTTTTTAAAGGTTACTATCTATACCTCAAAAAAGGCCGTGCACCATAAAGTTTTTAAAAATCACATAAAAATTTAAAAAGCTGCCTCATCTTTCC
>NJDN01000025.1 GCA_002254395.1 Candidatus Pacearchaeota archaeon ex4484_71 | reverse complement strand
AAATTACTTGACATGATCATATGCTTTGTTTCCCCTTATTTTTACCAAAATAGACTGTTTCAGAGGTTGCTTATATGCAATAAGTGCCAAGGTCTCCTGTTCTGCCTTTGTGAATTCCGAATCTCCAGTAGCAAGTTTATTTATAATCCCGCTATACTCCTGTCGAACATCCATTTTCCACAACTCGTTTCTCTCCACAATCTCAATCGCAGACTCCATCCTTTCATATTTCTCTTTCAACTTTTCTAAAACTTCTCTTATAATAATAGGGTTGAGATCCGATAAAGAAATTAACTCCCTTATATTCAAAAACCTGCCCGAAACAAAAAGAACTGCCTCCAGTTTTCTCATTGCCTCCAACTCAGAAGCCTCATCAATCTCTTTTTGAGTTTTACTCGTAACCATTCTTCTCCTAAGAAAGAGGAGTTTAAAAAAATAATCCCAAAAGATATGAAATAGCAAAAACCCACAAATAATTTATAACTCTTGTTTTGTTATATAATAAATGAAAAAAAGAGAGGGGACATTAGCTTTATTACTGATTCTATTAATTTTCTTTGCAAGTACATCTTTTGCAAGGAATATCTCAAAAAGACAAATAGATGACGTTTCACCAGAGATTTTTTGTGAAAAAGAATATCTTCAAAAAGCAGACATTCTTTGGGTAATTCCAGAATACAATAATTCTCCAATCTCCAAACATAAAGAGTGGTGTAAAGAAATTGTTTCCCTTAATAAGACAATTGGGATGCACGGATTGAATCACAATTATAGAGAATTCAATTATCATATAACCGATGAACAGCTAATGAAGGGAGTCTCAGAATTTGAAGAATGCTTCAATCAGACACCCAAGATGTTCAAACCCCCTCAATTAAAAATCTCAAAAGAAAATAGGCAAATGATAAAACGACACAACTTAGAACTCAAAAGATTTTCGAACCAGTTCTTTCATAAGGTATATCATTGCTCAGACACAGGAACCCTACCGAATAAATTTCATGATATTTTCTAACTTAGTTTATATCTCAACAATGCTCCAATCCCAGAGAGGTTTCCAAATTGCTTCCCTTCATCAGTATCCACAGAAACAAATTCAATTTTTGAGTCTATATTCTCTGCCAATTTTTTCAGTTCTTTTGCTTTAACACGATCATAATTTTTTGAAATTAACAATGTTCCAACTGCCCCATATTCCAACGCCTTTTTTATTTCATCGTAATGATAAGAAGCCATATCTGGATTCTTCCCCAGGGTATTAAAAAAAGTTTCGAGAAGTTTTTTTTCATGAATTATTTCTTGATCTGCTAGAATTTCTTTTGATTTCACAACCAGCTCCTCTAATCCAGACTCGTCAGTATTTCCAATATCCACTCTTCCAATAACTTTTTCTTGCAATTGGGTCGGAAGATAATCATTCTCCAAAAATTCATCCTTTGTGGGAATTGGACCACCCACAATAATTCCCTTCAATTTTACATTCTCATAAAATGCTTTTTTCATCTCATCTGCAATTCTCTTATAAAAATCCTTTGTTAAACCCTCAGTAATACGATGAAATCTTTGACTTGATTGCCCTCCTGCTCTAACTTTTGAAGGAATTCCCGAAGTCATCTTTTGAATAACCTCAATCCTCTTTCCGACAAGCTGCCCAATTGTTGCCTCTTTCCTGTCCATTACTAACAAAGCATAAATTTCCCCCACTTCGAGCATCTCTTCTAAAGGCTCTACGACAAATTCCTTATCACACCTATACATCCTAACCCCCACCGGTTCAGGAGGTTCAATACTCCAGAGATTTATATCTTCCTGCCCTTCAACATGACTAGTATTTCCCGCTAAAAGAACAAGCCCATTTTCAGGAGTTTTCTTAACGCCCTTTAGATACCTTATAATTTTTTCAAGTGATTCTGTTACATTTTTTCTTGTAGAAGTTGACTTAATATTCTTCGCAGTAGACTTCTCTCCCTCCAACTGCTTCTGGACAGAATTTACATCATACCCTGCAGGAATATAAACAGAAATAAGTTCTGTTGCTCTTCCCTTGTATGTTTTAAGTTCTTCTGTTAATTCTTCAAGTTCATCTTTAGTTAATCTTGCCATAATTGGAAAAACCCTGCACAGTTTATAAAACTAGTCAATACCGTGGCACATCTTCAAATCTTTCTCAAAGTCTTTCAAACGACCAGGGATTTCAAACCCCCCTATTGGATCTCTGAGAGAAATTCCTTTTTCCTTTTTCTCTTTCCACACCTGAGAATTGAATCCTATTAAATCCTCTACTAGAGAAAGATTTGAATCTCCAACATTAGCAGTTGGAAAGTCCGAAAACAAAAGATCTAAATTCTTCGCCTTACCAACTAGAGATGTTATCTGGGGGATAATCGGATAAAATAGACTTAGCATCCTTTCCAAAAGGAAATGCAATGTCCACTTTGCAGAATCGGATTCTTGTGCAGAAAAATTTCCTTTCTGATTATAAGCTCTTGGCTTGACAACCTCTATGTAATTCGAAGCAAAAATATCCCACAAAAATCTCCTTAATTTTATTGCAGGGTTGTAAAAATTATAATTTGAATAATTCTTGTCGCAAAAAGATGTTAAATCTTCCAAATAATCTATAAATAATTGGTCTAATTTTTCAATCTTCGGTTTCTTAGAAGGTTTTTCAAAGATTCTGGGGATCAATAATATTCCCCTTTGACTTACTCATTTTATATCCTTTATCATCTACAATGTGCTGGTTTACCCAAACATCTTTGAAACAAGCCCTCCCTGTTTCAAGGTAACCTCTAAGAAGAGTGTAATACAACCAAGTCCTAATTATCTCCTTCCCCTGAGGTCTCAAAGAGCAGGGATAAGCTTTTTTGAAAAATCCTTCATCTCTCTTATACCTTAACAAAGCCAATTCAGAAATCGAAGAATCCATCCAAGTATCAAAAACTCTTTAAACTGTCTTTTGGAGCTTCTCTCCACGGCTCAACATAATCTATTGAATCGGGAACACACACTAAGCCCTCAGAATACCAGAGGGGAATTGGAGTGGCATAATATCTCCTACGAGAAATTGGCCAATCTATAGAAATTGAATCAATCCAATCATTCAATATCTTTCTAGATGACTCCGGATAAAATTTTATTTTTTTAGAAACCTTTCTGACATCTTCTTTCACATCAATTTGTTTAAGATAAAATTCGGGCATTTCTATAAACTCTATTTCCGCACCACTTCTTTCAGAAACAGGAGTTCTGTGAACAATTCTTTCCTTCTTGTCTATAAGCCCTTCTTTTTCCAAGAGCTCTACAATCTTTTCTCTCGCATCTCGAACTTTCAACCCTTCCAAAGGACCTGCAATATCATTCATTCTACCGTCAACATTTATTGCGATCTCAGGTTTTAGGCCTTGCTCCCTAAAAAACTGGATATCTGACAAATCTCCTGCTGAACACATCATAACGATCCCTGTCCCCTTATCTACTTGTGCAAGAGGATGTGCTTTTATCTTTACTTCTTTGCCAAAAATAGGCGTGATTGCCGTTTTACCATCGAGATGAATATATCTTTCATCCTTAGGATTAAAAATAACCATGCCGCAAGTGCAAATCAACTCAGGTCTTGTTGTCGCAATAATTATCTCTTCACCAGTTTCTTTAACTTTCCACTTTACATGATTAAAACTAGATTCGATATCCTTATACTCAATCTCGGAATCTGCAATCGTAGTTCTCAATTTAGGATCCCAATTATTTATCCTTGCATCCTCATAAACGAACCCTTTTTTATATAATTCCACAAATGTGGCTTGCGTTAGTGCCCTATACTCTGGAGAATCTGTTTTATATAACCCCCCAATCTCTCCTTCCCTGTAGGATGTAAAAGAAATTCCCAACTTTGCGAACGTATCCGCAGTTTCATTTGAAGTATCCTCCAATAGCTTCTTACAATAATCCACAAACTTTTCTCTACCAATCTTGAAAGGAGAAACTTTGAATTTCCTTTCTGCAGCCATTTCAATTGGCAAACCATTACGATCGAGACCGAGCGGAAAAACAACTTGAAAACCCTTCATCCTTTTATACCTCGCAAAGAAATCCATGTAGCAATAAGTAACTGCCTGACCAATGTGAATCGGCGCATTTACATATGGGGGAGGAGTATCAATTGAATAAATTTCTTTAGAAGAATCTTTGTCAAAACTAAAAAGATCTTTATCTTTCCATGACTCCGTGATTTCCTTCTCTACATCGGGGGACCAATTTTTCAACTTCTTGAGATCAATATCTGTCATAATTTATCAAGAAATAAAATGTTTAAAAAATCATCTATTCAAACCAAGTCAGAAGAGAAAGAATAATTTTAAAAACTAGACCTCTTTAGATGAAACATGGCAGACAATAGAATCAGCATGCCCGCAGGATTTGGGGGACTTATGCGATTTGGAGAAGAATATGAAAGTAAATTTAACCTAAAACCAGTCCACGTTGTTATATTTTTAATACTTATCCTAGGAATAAGAATAGGTTTGGGGCTATTTCTAAAAGTTTAAAATGTTTGGCGGAATCAATCCTAAAAAAATGCAAGCCATGATGAAACAGATGGGTATGAGTCAAGAAGAAATAGATTCTTCAAAGGTTATTATTGAAAAATCTGATGGGTCAAAAATAAATTTCCAAGGACAAGAAACATGGCAAATTTCAGGAGACTCTATTGAAGAAAGCGCCGAGACAAAAATCTCCGAAGAAGACATAAAAACAGTAATGGAGAAATCAAATTGTGATAAAGAAACTGCTCTGAAGGCCCTTGAGGAAACAGATGGAGATTTGGCAGAAGCCATCTTAAAATTAAGTGAATAAAAAATTCAATCTCTTTTTTTAAACATCCTCTGGGAGTAAAAACATTCATCTAAATACCTAAATCTATTTTAAATTCAAGACCCTTCAAAATATATGGAAAGTTTTGTAAAAAATCTAAGAAAAGCAGAAGAAGGCCTAAAAAAAGTTGAGAGACTCATAGTATTGGCACAAGTATCGAGAAACAAGAACCTTATGCTAATAGCATTGGAAGAAATAGAAAATGTTGTAAAAAACTGTATTAGTTCAATATTGCACTACGATTACGAGCTTAAAAGAGTAAAAATCTACAAAGATTCAAGAATGAATTTTAGGGAATTTGAAGTAAAGTCTTCAAGGAACCTTTCTTTGAAACAAGAAGAATTGCATGCCATAAAGGAAATATTGGAGATAGCAAATGAACATCGAAAAAGCCCAATGGAATTTATGAAACAAAAAGAAGTAATAATATTATCTGAGGATCAAAGAATGATAAAAGTGTCTATGGAGAAACTAACACACTTTGTAAGTATAGCTCAGGAATTATTAAAAAGGATAAAATTTAAAATAAAAAGATAACTATAAATAGTTTGAAACATTGCTAAACTAACTGAAATTTAAGATGGAGGAAATTATTCAGGAGAAAATAAGCGCGGATCATCTGTTATATGTGAGTTTAAAATACACTAAAACATGCGATGTTATTATGAACTTGCTTCTCAGATGGAGAAAGATGATTGATACTTCTATAAATGAAATTCTAAAACATGCTAAAGATAAAAAGAAGATTGAGTCCGTGTCAGAAAATACATTTGGAAAGTTAGATCAAATAAGAAAACTTTTCAAAAAAGATTCCAATTTTCAGGATGTAATAGAATTCTATGAAATGCTTAGAAAATTAGAAAATTTAAAAACAGAAAGAATTGGAGAATTTAGGAAAAACGTTTGCTTAAAAATAAGTTATAAAGGCGAAATAGTGGAAGTAAATCTTGAACAACTAAAAATTTATGCAGAAATGTTAGAAAAGTTTATAAGCGTTACAAAACAATTTCTTCTGTCTTGATAAGATATTTTTGAAAATGAAAAAAATAATAGTAATAACTTCTGGAAAAGGGGGTGTTGGAAAGACAACAACCGCGATAAACCTCGGAGCGGCAATGAATTATTTTGGAAAAGATACTGTAGTAATTGATGCAAATCTCTCAACCCCAAATGTGGGAATCCATTTGAACTCTCCCGAAGTTCCAGTAAACCTTAATCATGTTCTCTCAAAAAAAGCAGAACCATTTGAAGCAGTTTACGAACATGACTCTAGATTAAAAATAATCCCTTCTTCAATATCTGTAAAAGAACTAAAGAAAATAAAACCGGATAAATTAAAAAACTTCAAAGAGGATTTTAAAAAACTTGGAGAATATATAATCGTAGATTCTGCAGCAGGTCTTGGAGAAGAAGCAATTTCGGCCATACAATTAGCAGATGAAATAATTCTTGTGACAAATCCAGAAATGCCTGCGATAACAGATGCATTAAAAACAATAAAAGTTGCGGAAGAAATGAAAAAACCCGTGAGAGGGATAATAATCACCCGTGTAAGAAAGAATAAATCAGAAATGCAACCAGAAGAAGTAAAAGCAATGCTGGAAGTACCAATAATTGGGATGATTCCTGAGGACTTAAGAATACAAGAATCACTAAGCTTGAAAGATGCTCTCATTCACACACATCCAAAATCAAAACCTGCAAGAGCGTACAAAGAAATTGCAGCAAGAATAATTGATGTTTATTATGATTCTTCAAAAGAAAAACCAACAATTTGGGAGATATTAATTCAGAAAATAAAAAAGAATTAATTCTGAGAAAATAAATTTTTTTCAAAACCTGTTATCAATTGATTTTTCAAAAAATAAAACCTCTCGAAACCCCTCCCCTTAAACTTTTCAACATCCGCTCTAAATAAATTCCCCCCTTCATCAACCTCAACCACATTCTCTAGTTTAAGAAGACCCTCTGACTTTGTGAGAGGAATCAAATTCTCTTCCTTAACATACATTCTGCCCAAAAGATTTGCCCAACTAAAAAAAACTTGATACCCTCCCCCACTTAGAGGATGATAAATGCACTTCACGAAATTACTCAAAAGATCTTTTCCAACCATATTGAATAAAATATCCAAGCAAACTTGAATTAATGCAACAATGCAAATGTTGCAGTTTAAATTTATATTAAATCTATTAACTAACCCTGCTTCCGTTTTCAATCTCGGATTCGGGAGTTAACAAAATGACCTTTGAATGATCTCCATTTGATGCTGCTAAAAGCATCCCTTGAGACTCAACCCCCCTCATCTTTCTAGGTTTTAGGTTAACAAAATAGATTATTTTTTTATCCTTAAGTTCATCTTTAGAGTAATATTCTTTCAAACCTGCACAGATCGTTCTCTCGCCAAGATCTCCCACATCTAAAGAAAGCTTGTATAATTTATCAGCTCCTTCGATATCCTCAACAGATTTTATCTGGGCTACTCTTATATCTAATTTTTCCCAATCTGAAAAATCCACAATGTTTAATATTCCTTCAGTCATTTTAATCCTCCACCCTGTTAAATAAAAACTCGGATTTAATTATTTTACTATTTTCATCAAGAGGCTTATCCAAACCTGAGAAATCATCAATGCTAAACCCGAATTGTTTTGATATTTTTTCAGAAGTGGAAGGCATGAACGGCCAAAGTAAGATAGAAATTAATCTTATTGAATCTGCCACCTCGTAGAGCACTTTTTTATCCCCGGTCTCCCAAGGTTTCTTTTCTTGAATATATTCGTTACAGACATCTATAAATGAAAAAATATCGTTCAAAGCTTTGTCTAGCTCCAAGTTCGACATATATCTCTCAATCTCCTCGATCTTTATCTTATCAAGCAAGGAATTCTTACATTTCTCAATTCCTTTTTTTTCTATTAATCCTGCAGTACGAGACACAAGATTTCCCAGTTTATTCAATAGCTCCCCATTGTGTCTTTTTATCACAGCATCCTTTGAAAAATCTCCATCGTCCCCAAAAGGAACAGCCCTACAAAGAAAATATCTAATAGAATCCGCGCTATCAGTTATGGCAATTAGCTCACTAATTCCAATTGCTTTCCCCCTTGATTTGGAGATTTTCTCAGAGTCGAGGGTCCAAAAACCATGCGCAAAAACCATCTTTGGAATCTCTAAACCCACAGACATTAAAAACGCGGGCCAGTAAACAGCATGAAACCATAAAATATCCTTCCCAACAAGATTCAAATCCGCAGGCCAAAAACCATTTTTATCCTTTACAGCAGAATAATAATTGAAAAGGGCATCAAACCACACATAAGCTACGTGAGAATCATCGAAAGGAAGAGGAACCCCCCAATCAAACGAAGTTCTAGAGATTGACAAATCTTTCAATCCTTCGCGAACCCTATTTATGATTTCGGAACTTCTTTTCTTTGGAGAAATAAATGAAGGATTTTTTTCATAAAATTCGAGAAGCTTATCCTTATACTTGCTCAACTTAAAGAAATATGTTTTTTCGGACAATTTCTCTACAGGTTTTTTATGAATTGGACAATTTCCATTATCCAAATCCTTTTCAGTATAATACCTTTCACAATCTACACAGTAAAGTCCCTCATAATCCCCAAGATAAATGTCTCCATTATCAAAAGATTTCTGCAACATTTCCTTAACAACGCTCTCGTGAGATTTATCAGTAGTTCTTATAAAATAAGAATAATCCACATTCAACTTTTTCCATGCCTCCTTAAATTTTGGAACCAAATTGTTGAGAAACTCTTGAGGATTTTTTCCCTCTCTTCTAGCAGTATCTGCAATCTTTTTTCCATGTTCGTCCGTACCTGTCAAAAAGAAAACCTTTTTCCCAAGCATTTTATTCCAACGAGCTAAAACATCTGCAACCACAGTAGTATATGCATGTCCTATATGGGGAACATCGTTAGGGTAATAAATGGGGGTAGTGATATAAAATTTATTTTCCTTCATAACAGAACACATTTCTTCAACTATATAAAATTATTTAACCTCCAAAACACTTTTTACAAGGCCATGTTTTTAACAAAAGATGAAGATATTATAAAAAACTTGAGAAGGGCTATAAAAAATTATGAGATAACAAAAATAAATTTCTCACAGTATAGGGTAAAAGAGAGAAAGGGGCCCTCAGTATTTTATGAAAATACTTCTGGAG
>NJDN01000024.1 GCA_002254395.1 Candidatus Pacearchaeota archaeon ex4484_71 | reverse complement strand
TTTAGTAGTACGATTATTGTTATGAAACTGTTATCCGATAAGTTCCAGCTTGATTCGCTTTACGGGAAGATTTCAATAGGGGCTTTGATAATTCAAGATCTTGTGGCAATGGGAGTTTTGATGTTCATATCTTCGCTAGGGAATGGAAAAGAGGCAGTGGGACTCGGTGTAGAAGGGGTTTTAGTAGGTATAGGACTAATAGTAATTCTTTTCTTGGCAGGATATTTCTTATTGCCTAGAATAACAAGAACAGTCGCAAAGTCCCAGGAATTATTGTTCTTATTTTCTATTTGTTGGTGTTTTTTGGTTGCGGCCATATTTAGCTTTGTGGGCTTCTCAATGGAGATTGGTGCTTTATTAGCAGGGGTAATACTTTCTGTATCTCCATATGCGACGGAGATTAGTTCAAAAGTGCGTCCTCTGAGAGATTTCTTTCTTATAATTTTCTTCATAATTCTTGGATTGAAGATTCAATTCTCAAACATTGGTTCAATAATAGTTAACGCTTTGATATTTTCTGCAATTGCATTAATATTGAAGCCACTTATTTTGATGGGGTTGATGAGGGTGTTTGGATATACAAAAAGAACAAACTTTATGTTGGGGACAACTCTTGGGCAGATTTCAGAGTTTTCAATCATAGTCCTTGGTTTGGGTGTGAGCATGGGATACATAGGATCAGATCTTCTTAATACAATAATCCTTACGCTTATTTTGACAATTTTAATTTCTACATATTTCACAATTTATTCTGAACCTCTTTATAGAATGTTTTCAAGATTCTTGGTAATTTTTGAAAATAAAAAGGCAAGAGAGAGAAGAAAGAAGAGAAGACTTGAGAAAGATTACGACGCAGTTTTATTTGGGTATAATAGGATAGGATTTAATCTTCTCACATCTTTAAAGAAGTTGAAGAGAAGTTATCTTGTTGTTGATTATAATCCGGACGTTGTAAAAGATTTAGTGAAGTTTAGAATCCCTTCTATCTACGGAGATGCGTATGATCTTGAGTTGCTTGAAGATCTTCCTCTTGAAAAAGCGAAGTTAATTATTTCAACAATTCCAGATATTGAAACAAATAAATTATTATTGCAATTCGTAAAAACGGTGAATCCTAAGGCGTTGGTTGTTTTAAGAGCGCATACAATTGATGATGCTCGGGCGCTTTATGATTTGGGGGCAAATTATGTTTTAACACCGCACTTTCTTGGAGGAGAATATCTTGCCAAGATGTTGAAACACTATGGTACAGATAAGAAAGATTATGAAATGGAGAAAAGAAAGCATCTAAAGTTGCTAGAGAAATACAAGTCAAAAGGTTATAGGCACCCTGAAGTGGAGAGGTAATCTTACAAAAAATTTATTCTTCTACTTTTTTAACTTCTTCTTCTTTTTCTACGCCAGAAGTCACAAATATTATTTCAAAAAATCTTAGAACAATTTCTAGGGCAAGAATAAATAAGTAATAGATTGCTATCTTTGACACAAGAGAGGGTATTTGGGAAATGTTCGTTAGAACTGCTGAGAAATTGAATGCAACTGATTGAATTATATAAACTCCTAGAAGCGTGAATGGGAGTAGTTTTGCAAGATCTTTTGCAAGGTCTTCCTTGTAATACGCTGCCGCTCTTATGGATGCGATGATTATGGCAGAAATTAAGAGTATCTTTGATATATCTACGCCCTCTGTTAAGAAGATTAAAAATAAAGTAAATATGAGATACCAAAAAAAGATTAATATAGGAAAGATAATTATGTTTTTCAAAAAATATGTTGTTCCTTTTGCAACTCTGTCTATAAATGGCCGATTTGTTATTCTAAATCTTGCAAACTTTGAAGGCAATATGTCTCTTCTCGCCATAAAACGATACAGCTTCCATATAAAAACGGAATAGACAAATATGAGAAATACTAGCAAAAACAGATTTATGAAATTTTGTGCCCATAGGGGGAAATGGGATACCAAAGTAGAGTAGAGATTTGATAATTCCAGAATTTTTCCTAACACCTCTGCCATTGATTTTTTAAAGAAATTTCTGCTTTTAAATCTGTTGATAAAGTTTAAATATAATCTTTAGTTGCTAAACATATGATAGATATAAATTTAATTAGAGAGTCTCCAGATCTCGTAAAGGAGAATATAAAAAAGAAATTTCAGGAAGAGAAAATTGTTTTGGTTGATGAGGTTTTGAAATTAGATCAATCTTGGAGAAAGCTAAAATTTGAGGAAGATAATCTGAGATCTGAGAGAAACAAAATTTCAAAAAAGATTAGCGAACTCAAGAAGTCTGGGAAGAGTGCGACGAAGGAATTGAAGAAAGCGAAGGAAATTCCTAGCAAAATTGCGAGCTCCGAAGAGAAAAGGAAAAAAATAGAAGCGAAAATAAGATATTTGATGATGCAAATTCCGAATATAATTCATGAAAGTGTTCCTATTGGTAAAAATGAAGAAGATAATGTGGAGATAAGGAGGATTGGTAAGCGAAAGGAATTCAGATACCCTATAAGGCATCATGCAGAGGTTGCGGAGCTTGTCGGAGGTGCAGATTTTGATTCTGCAAGGGATGTTTCCGGAAGCGGATTTTATTATCTTGAAGGTGATCTTGCCCTTTTGCACTCTGCAATTTTAAGTTTTGCAAGAGATTATATGGTAAAAAATGGGTTCAAGTATATAGTCCCCCCTTTTATGATAAGAGAGAGCGTAGTGAATGGGGTTATGAGTTTTGAGGAGAAGGATGTTATGATGTATAAAGCAGAGGGAGAAGACCTTTATCTCATCGGAACGAGCGAGCATTCAATAATTGGAAAATATTTTGACTCTAAGATTTCTGGAAAAGATTTACCCTTGCTTTTAACAAGCTATTCTCCTTGTTTTAGAAAGGAAAGTGGGGCTCACGGCATAGAAGAAAAAGGTCTTTACAGAGTACACCAGTTTGAGAAGCAAGAAATGGTTGTGATTTGTGAACCCGAAGATTCTTTTAAGTGGTACGATGTTATGTTAAACCTCTCTGTTGAGTTTTTCAAAGAGTTAGGAATCCCGGTGAGGATTCTTGAGTGTTGTTCTGGAGATTTAGCAGATTTGAAAGCAAAGTCTGCAGATGTTGAAGCGTGGAGCCCAAGACAAAAGAAGTATTTTGAAGTTGGAAGCTGTAGTAACTTGACAGATGCCCAGGCTAGAAGATTGGGAATAAGAATAGATAACAAAGGAAAATTATACTACGCTCATACATTGAATAACACTGTTGTTGCTTCTCCAAGAGTCTTGATAGCTATTTTAGAAAATTTTCAAAATAAGGACGGAAGTGTAAATATCCCTTTGCCTTTGCAAAAATATATGGGGGGGAAGAAAAAAATGACATTAAAGAAAAGTTCTTAAGAAGTCACGCTGCAGTATTTCTACCAAATATGTCTGACAGTTCTTTTTCGTGTGCTCCGAGGAATTTTTCAAGTGGGGAGTATTCATTTTTTAGTGCACTTGAGAATGCTCCTTCAAGGCCCATTCTGAGATCATATGTTAGACTTTTTATCTTACCTGTTCTGTTTAAGGCTCTGTACATGTCAATAAATCTCTTGATTCTTTTTTGAGGATTTACTCGGTCCTTCCTTTTTTGTTCTGCTGGAGGTTCTAACTTCTTTACAATTCCAACGGGTTCGTACAGCCCATCTTTATTCCTAAATGCAAGGATCATGGCATTCTTTCCGTATTTTTTTATATATTCATCTATTTCTTTAGTGTGGGGCTGGGTTTTGTCCCAGTGATCAGAAAATCTAACTTCCCCATTCTTTGAGTAAAATGAGAAGCCCTTAAATTTGCCGAGATCATTTTGTGTGCTTTCCCTAAAGATTTCGTATTCTTCTATTGTCTTTAGACCCTCTTCTCCAAGTACGGATTTGTATTTGTTCCTAATTTCTCTGTATTTTTTATCTTGATTAGTTGTCCTCATTTTGTTGTTACTACTCAGAGGTATAAATACTATTTAAATCTTTCTATATGTAACTACAATACAGTAGTGATGTTATGAGGGGTCTATTCAAAAAGGATTATAAACCTGTAAGGGTTAATCGTTCTATGATAAAGAGGATGAGATCTGACTCTGTCAATTTCGGGCTTGCGGGAGGAATAGTTGTTGCTTTTTTGATGCTCCTCATGAATCTCGCATACCAGTTTTGGGGCTTATTTCCAGAGTCCCTTAGCTTAGTGCAAGACATCTATGGTTTTGTAGGGTACGACCTCACTTGGTTCGGGGTTCTCCTCGGGACGATTTATGCGTTCTTTGATGGGTTTGTTGCATTCTGGTTGTTTGCACTGGTTTATAATGGTTTAAGAGAATAATTTTTTGAAACCAATTTATAGCCCTTGCCAGAGAGAGAACTTTAGAGAAAGATATTCTAATTTACTTAGGTTTCTAAGTGAAACTTTTCTTGTTAGTCTGCCAGAATGTTCTTTCAAGAATCTTTCGCAACTTTGGATGTCCAGACCATTATTTCCGGCTATCTGCTTTTTGTCTTTATCAATTTCCAGTACTTTTTTCCCTAGCGAGTAAGGGGTATTGCTTTCTGCGACAATTTCTATGGGGGGGTTCTTCCCTTCTTCATATCTCAACAGAACATATTTTCCCGGGAATTTTTTATATGCGTGAGTTTTTTCCATGTAAAATGGAATCTGGAGGCTTTTAATTCCCTCAGGATTTTTTTCATCTTTTCTGTGAAATTTAAATTTCATGATTTTTGAAATTCTAAAATCTTTAAAAATATTTATCTTGTAAAAAGTAGTCTTTTGAATTTTTTATGATTTTTTACACAAAAAGTTAAGATAAGTGTGTTCTTTATCAATCTTTGTTTCAGAAAAGTGTATTATCTCAAATCCAGATATTAATTTTTCAATTTCTTCTTTTGGATATAATGCAAAATATCTTTTATGATTGGGGTAGTGTTCTCTTTTTTCAAATCCCTCTGAATTGCCTTCTTTCATTCCTAAATAGAGGATTCCTCCCGGTTTTAGAACTCTTTTTATTTCTTTTATTGCATTTTTTATTCTAGATTTTGGAAGGTGTAGAAGTGAAGTGTACGCCCAAACTCCATCAAATGAATTGTTATCGAAATCAAGGTTTTCCATATTCATTTCATACGCTTCAAGCCCCTTGTTTTTACATAATTCTATCATCGTTTTTGAGATGTCTATGCAGACTGGGTGAAATCCTCTTTGTTTGAATCTTATTGAATCTCTCCCTGGGCCACTACCAATGTCCAAAATTCTTCTTCCCTTAAGGTTTTGTAAGTATAAATTAAAATCTTTTTGAATATATTCTTCGATATAGTCTTTTGTTCTTTTTTCATATTCAGTTGCATGTGTGTCATAAGATAACTTTGTTTCTTCAAGAGGGTCCATAATCTCTAGAAGTTTCTCTCGTTTATTAATTTAGTGAAGATGGCAAGTAGGGAGGATAGCAAGTTTTAAAAATAAAAACATATAGTCTTATTTGTGCCTACGTTGTCCAATGGCTAAGACACCTGCCTGTCGCGCAGGAGACCCGGGTTCAATTCCCGGCGTGGGCGTTTCTACTTTTTGTCTGGTTTGTAAGGTTATAATTGTATATTCAACCAAATAAAAAAGAAAAAACTATAAAGCAAAATTTGCTGTAAATAAAATGGTGGAGCCACAGATAGTGATTAATAAATCTTGGGCAGAACATAAGCTTGAAGAGGAATTAAAAGCAGAAAGAAATAGAAAAGTTCTCTTGATTACAATTGTTATTATTTTAAGTGTTGCTGTTTTCTTCGTGGGAATTGATGCTATTGCAAGATTTCTAAGTGTAAGTTATGAAAATGCTGCAATTATCTCTGTAGTGTTTATCATTGTTTTAATTCTTTTAATAGCATTTAGAAAAAGAATTTTTAAAAGAAAAAAGAAAGAACATGCAAAAAGAAATGAATGGAAAAAATGCTCCCCTCCTAATTGGATCATAAAAGAGAGAAGAAAATTGGGAAAGAGAAGAGTAATAAATAAGACGTTTAGGGGAAGACATTACATATACTTGATTAAGAAAAGATCTGGGCACAAGACAAGTTATTACAGAAAAAGAAGATAATTCTTAAACAAATGAGGAGTGAGACATTTTTGAAAAACAGAAAGTTAAATCTAAAAACTTCTTCATCATTGACAATCTGCATGGTGAGAAAAACAAAAAATACCCCTAATCCTTGGTATGTTTATATTCTTGAATGTTTGGATGGATCTTTCTACACTGGCATTACAAAGGATGTTAATTCTCGTATGTTGGCACATGCATCTGGGGTTTGGATGGATCTTTCTACACTGGCATTACAAAGGATGTTAATTCTCGTATGTTGGCACATGCATCTGGGAAGGGAAGCAAATATGTTAAGGGAAGAGGTTTCAAAAGATTGTTGAAATTTAAAAAAGTTCGTGATAAATCAACGGCTTACAGGGTGGAGTTAGAGATAAAAAAGCTTCCAAGAAGCAAAAAACTCAGTTGGTTTGATAATATTTAAAAAAGTAATCTATGAAGAGCCTGTGGAGAGACTTGAACTCTCGACCTACTGATTACGAATCAGTTGCTCTGCCACTGAGCTACACAGGCTTATTTCTTTTAATTGTCCCAAGAACTTTTAAATTTGACCCTTTGCGATAGGTTTTAAAAACATAGGGCTCTTATAAAGATGATGGGGATATTCAAAGATATCTTAAAAAAGAGGAAAGAGAGCCCAAAAAAAGAGGAGGCAACTAAAAATATTAAGAATTTGGCCTCCAAAAATAAAAAAAGGGCTTCAAAAGCGACCGCGCCTAAAGTTAAAAAGAAAGCTCCAAAAATTTCAAAGAGAAAGAATTCATTGGGAGAATATTTTAAGACAAATATCTCAGGTTTTGATTCCCTAATAGAGCCTGGAATCCCAAGGGGAAGTTCTGTCTTGATTGAGGGAGGTCCTGGAAGCGGAAAAACGTTGTGGTGTTTGACTTTATTAAAAGAAATGTGCAAGAGGGGTAAGAAGGTTTTGTATATGAGTTTTGAGGAGCCAGAAGAGAGGTTGGCGTCGCACTTGAAGGGTTTTGGGATTGACGTTGAAGAATACACAAAAAAAGGACTACTCTATATTAAAAGATTTAATTCATTGGATATCTCAAGAAGCGTAGAAGCTCTCTTGAGTGAAGCGAAAAAAGAACTTTTAATTGATGTGCAAGCGGTTTTAATTCCAAAAGAATTTGAGGCAGACATTGTAATCATGGATTCGTTGTCTAGTATAGCAAGTGCCTTTTCGGGAGAGTCAAATAGGTTCAGAGTTTACATGGAACAATTATTCAGATATCTTGAAGAGCATAAGATAAGTTCTTTTTTAATACGTGAAGTTGCAAGCCCGACGCATATCGGAGGTTCGTTTTTAGAAAAAGAAGAAGCGGTTAGTTTTCTTTCTGATGGAATAATTGCTATTTATAACGTACTCACCGGGACAGGGGAGAGAAAAAGGGCAATTGAGATTATAAAGATGAGAGGGGCAAACATAAAAAGAAAAGTTTGCGAATTTCAAATCACAAGCAAGGGTGTTAAGATATATCCTAAAAAAGTCTTGAGAGGAAAATATAAGCTGAGTTAGTTCCCCTAAAATCTTTATAAATGCGTTCACCCTTCTAAATTTGGCCTTTTTTGGCTAATTATTAAGGAGGTGTCTTTGTGTTTTCGAGACATAAAACAACATTAAAAGAGAAGAAAAGAGAATCAGAATTAGTTTTAAGTTTCTTCGTAGCTTTGTTTGTTTTATCTTCGTTTGGTTTTGTATCTGCGGTTCATGATACTTCTTTGCAGATTTACGAAGAAGGAAATGATAATCGTTCTCTCCCGGGAGAATGGACTACTTTTTATGCAAATTATACAAGTGATGAGGGGTATAATCTCGGCCAGATATTATACCGAAATCCCGAGGTGGTGGGAGGAGGAAATTATTACCCTGAAAAGTCTCCCATTCTTTTTGATTGGGATGGAGATGGTGTTAGGACAGATATTGCTCTTCATAGCCCTGGTGTTTTTAAAGCATTTTATTACAATGGAACGGAAATCTGGGGGAATAATGGGTATGCTTTTAGTTATACGGACATTATTGTGGGAGATTTCAACAATGATAGCATAGAAGAATTTGCTATGATGAATTACGTGGGGCAAGCAAGAATTATTAACTCTAGTGATGGGACCACAATCCAATATTTGGGGGATTTAGGATATGGGTACAGTATTGGAAATGGAGATTTTGATGGAGATGGAATAAAAGATGATTTGGTTTTTGGAACGAATACGGGTTTAAGGGCGTATAGCTATAACAAGAGCATTGGCACCATGCAAAATATATGGGAGTACTCTATGACTGGAGGAGTTATAGAAGTGCA
>NJDN01000023.1 GCA_002254395.1 Candidatus Pacearchaeota archaeon ex4484_71 | reverse complement strand
CCCCCTTTTCATTTTTAGAAAATTAAATAAGCAAGAAAGTACTTTTAGATTTATCCTCCAAACTTTTAGAAAAATAAGATGGCAAAGAAGATAGATCCTATTGAAATAAAGAAAGAAATGATAAAAGTGTATGATTTGTTCTTAAGAGATCCTGAAAATAGAATCAATAGAAAGAAAATTCATGAGTTGTGGGATATCTTAGATGGTTCTGAACACTATGTTCCTTATGATGCGGCAACTTCAGAGGCAGTAGGATATCTTGTATTTTTGCTTCAGGGAGGAAGACATGAGTATTTTACAAAAGAGAGGGTTTTGAAAAGAGCAAAAAAAATCTTAGAGAATCTTCGAAAATCATAGAAATTTTAATTTTTTATAAGGCTCTGAAAGAGTCCTTTTCCATTTCTTAATTTAACTTTCTAAAAAATCACCCGATGATTACTATAACCGGCGATAGTTTTGCAACTTTCAAACTCAAGCCAAGGTCGTGAACGACATCCACGACTTCTTCTATGTCTTTGTATGCTTGGGGATTTTCGTTAGATAAAGACTGTTTAGTTCCAGCTCTTATTGTTATTCCTTTCTTTTTCAGTTCTTTTTCAACATCCTTTGAGCTTCTCTTTCCGGATTGTGACCTACTCATTTCCCTCCCGGCTCCGTGAACGGACGAGCCGAAGCTTATCTTTTCTGCCTTTTTTGTCCCGACCATTACGTAAGAAGGAGTTCCCATACTCCCCGGTATCAAAACTGGTTGTCCAACTTCTCTATATTTTTTTGGGATTTCTTTTCTTCCTTTTCCAAAACTCCTCGTCGCTCCTTTTCTATGCACGCACACTTTTTTCTTTTTTCCATTTATTTTGTATTCCTCTATTTTTGCAATATTATGGCAAACTTCGTAAACCACATCTACTTTGACATCTGGAAAATATTTTTTAAGCTCATCACGAACCCAATAAGTTATTATCTGTTTGTTTGCGAATGCAAAGTTTGCCGCACAAGCCATAGCGCTAAGATATTCTTTACCCAATTTGCTTTTTATTGGGGCATTAACAAGTTCTCTATCTGGAAGATTTTTAATCCCATATTCTTCTTCCATTTTTTTTATGTAGTCCGAAGCAATTTGATGCCCAAGTCCTCTTGAGCCACAATGAATTAATATCACAATTTGATTTTTTTCCAGACCAAATTTGTCTGCTACTTTTTCATCGAAAATTTCATCAACAACGAGAAGGTCCAGAAAGTGATTTCCTGCACCCAGTGTACCCATCTGGCCAATCCCTCTTTTTTTTGCCCTTTCTGAAACTAATGACGGATTTGCGCCTTTCATCTGTCCTTCTTCCTCTATGTTAAGGTAATCTTCCTTCGTGCCGTATCCTTCATCTACAAGATATTTAGCACCTTTTTCTAAAATTAAATCTAATTTCTTCCTTGAAAGTTGAAAAGGGCTCCCCCTTCCGACCCCTGAAGGAATTCTTTTTTGGAGCGCATCAGCTATTTTCTCTTTGAGAGGTTCCAAGTCTGAGATTGTTAAATTTGTTTTTAGGAGTCTAACAGAACAATTAATATCATATCCCACTCCTCCGGGAGATACAATGCCTTTTTCTAAATCAAAAGCGGCAACTCCTCCAATGCAGAAACCATATCCTTGATGTGCATCTGGCATCGCAAATGACGCTCCAATTATGCCGTCGAGCTTTGCAACATTCTCTATCTGTTCAATGGTTTTATCCTTTTTTATCTTGTCAAAAATTTTTTTAGAAGCATAAATTCTTCCCGGAACTTTCATATCTTTCTTAGGAGGGATTTCATATACGTTTTTAGGCATGGTTCCTTGAAGGGTCTTCTGTTTTAAAAGTTACTTCTTTTTTCTTAGACCTATAAAAACCATGATAAGAGATATGATAAAAATAGCGGGAATTATATATGCACTCTTTCCGAGATAAGATCTTGATATTGCTCCCCCTGTGAGTTTAAATGCCGAGAACAATATTGAGAAAATCCATCCCCCCAAGCCCCACGTGAGGAGCATTTTATTTATGTTATCAGAGCTCTCTGATTCCACAGTTTTTTCGAGGCCCCCATCTTTTTGTAACAATTCGTCCAACTTTCCCTCAATTCTTTCCAGTCTTTCTTTAGTTTCTCTCTCTTTTTTCGCATGAACATAATCTTTTCTCCCTCTAGAAGCCGCCGTCAAGCCCCCTGCAGCTGTTCCAATGCTTGTGCTTGTTTCAATAGGGTATCTATTAAAGATTCTGCTAAAAAAACCTCTTCTTGAAATTTTCTCGGGTTCTTTCTCCGGTTCTTTTTCTTTTTTAACCTTGGGTTCGTATTTTTCCATACCAAAGAATTTTCTTACCTTATCTCTTGATTCATCATAAAAATCCTGAACTTCTTTTACCGGTTTTTTAATGTCTTCTATAGTCTCGGATGCTTTTTTATATCTTTTCCCGACAAGATTTCCAATTCCTCCTCCAATCAGAGCCCCTGCGCCGACCTTCGCACCATATTTTACAAATTCTCTTCTTGTAATATATTTCTTTTTGTCCTCTTTTTTGGCCATAAACTCTCTAATGAAAGCTATTTTAAAAATTATAGGGTATCCTCTAAAAGTTCTATCTTTGAAGAAATCTTTCCTTCAACAGTGTCCACCAACACGGAATATGTGCCCTTGATTGGGGTGTTTGGAATTTTTATAGTTAAGTTCTCTCCTTCTTTGAAACCTCTAGATTCTAAATAGTCCTTAATTGCTTTGGTGTATTTTTGTTGTTCTTCTCTCATTTGTTCGAAATCTTTATCGCCTAATCCAATCATTGTTCCCACTTCTTCATTGGAGACAATTTCTTCTCTAGAAAAAGGAATATTTCCTGCCACAAGCACTTCAAGATTTTTAGTATCTGACTTCCAGAGAGCTTTTTCTACCGTCGGCCCATAAGCGGTACCGAAGAAGATATGAATAGTGGTATAAAAATCTTTCCCTTGGGGCGTTATATTAATAATTTTAAACATCTAAGACAACCTGTGAAATCCATAGTTTACCTTCTTTTCTAACATACATCTCATTATATGTTATCGCCTTTACGTCAGATTGAATGTCATATCTTTTGGAAGAATCTCCTAGAATGGTGGCTTTTATACTAAAATTTTTCTCATCTACCTCTATCTCTTTTATCTTCGAAAACAGGAAGTTTTTCCCATCAAGGAGAAACAGGAATTCTTCCAAGAAGAGATAAACCATATTTTCAAGATCTTTTCCCTTTATTTTTATTTTCTTCTCTTCTCTTTTTTTTACTCTTTTATTGTATATTACTTTTTTAAGTGCTTTAGCGGAGTTAATCATGAGCTTCCTCAGGTCTTTTCCATAGGCAATAAACTTTACATCCGCAGTGTGTTCTAAAAATTCATATTTCTTCATTTTATTTTTTCCAACAGAAAATAGAAAGTTTCAAGGGATTATATTCTTCTTGTGATGAGAAAATTATTGCATTCTCAACATAAATCTCTTTTTTTTCAGGGGGGTTTGACAATGAGCAGATGGTTGTGGGAGAGCATATTTTTAATTTGCACTCCATATTTTGGGGTGTTTTTTCTAGTAGTAGATTATAACTTCCGTCCGGAAACCCAGACTCCCCGCTTTCGACAGGGATTTCTCCCACTGAGAGGATTTCAGCTCTTAAGCTGTCGTTTTTTTCTATTGAAATTAAAAGGTTATTCTCTGCATCAGAAATTATTGAAGAGAATTTATTCTCAACTATCTCTTTTGAGTTAATATTTACCGCGGTTATTATTCCAAGTATAAAAGCTAAAGCTATAAACGCTTCCAATACTCTTATCCATCCTCTTTTGTTTCTCCTCATTACCATAAATAAATTCTCAATTCTCCTTTTTTATTTTCTCCCTCTTGAGAGATGTATTCTACATCAAATTCTTTTCCATAAATGTTCGTTTCCATGTCTTTCACATCTCTTCCTAAGATTGTTCCATTTGAATACTCAAATTGAATGGAAAATTCGTCATCCTCTGTTATCCCAACTTCTCTTTTTAGAGAATCATAACTTGTGTTGTATTCTTGTAAAAGGTTTATTATCTTTGATTCAAATACCTCTCTTGTTTCTCCAACATTTCTTATTTCTCCATCCGCACTAGATGAACAACTTCCAAGGGGAGGTATTGCTAAAGAAGTATCAGAATAGTAAACCTTGAAAAAGCTTTGGGATTTTGACCATGCAACATAGGTAAATCCCCCTTCTCTTTTTGAGGGGATAACTTCTCCTGTTATATCTCTTGCGAGAGCGTTGGCAGGCAAGTTGGGTAAATCTTGTTCAGATATTTTTACGCAATCCTCTCCAGATTGTGCAGAGGTGTTTGCAAGATATACTAAAATCGCATCCTCAGAAATTTTATCGATTAATTGTTTTTCAATACCCTCTAATGAGTTTGCTTTCTTTGCACTATGTTTCAATGGAAACTGGATAGTTGCAAATAAAAAAATCAGAAATGTTATAAAAAGAATAAAAGATAGGACAACCCCCACGTGAGTTCCTCTCTTGTCGTTTACTCTCATCTAACCTCCTCCTAAGAGGGCGCTTGCAGCAGCGGAGATTAAGAACGATAAGAACATTAGAGCAAAAGAGTGTTTTACCCCTGCTTTCAAACTTCCCTCAGACAATTTACCAATTACCAATCCTGTGAAAAAACCTTGGACAATTATGAGGTATAAAAATGCATTTGAAATTTGGTTTTGTTGCACTTCCTCCCCTGCACTCGCTTTAACATTTAGTCCTGCAAGCCCTAACGCACCTGTATCGGATATTCCTGAAACCATTGGAATTATTTGAAACTGCATAACTAGGATTATTACTATAAACACCAGAAATATGATATACCCTTGGATTACCAACGTGGAGATCGCGGCTTTTCTTTCTTTCTTCAATTTGTCCGAAGTGCTAACTGCTCCTGCAACAGATTCTAGAATCTCTCCGATATCTCCTCCCGCTCTTTCAGCTTGTCCAATAAGTGTAAGCGATCTCTCAATAGATTTATTTTTCACATCTTTAGAAAACACCTCTAAAGCCCTGTTAAGGGAGATACCAAGAGATATCTGATTTGCCAATTTAACGACGTGAGGAGTTAGAACCCCATAATCTTTATTGCTCATATTTATTATACTCTTGCTTATGGGCGTTCCTGTTTTAACACTCTCAACAAGATTTCTCGCAAATTCCAAGAATCTCTCTTCTTTTTCAGACTCTTTTCTAACTTCTTTTATTATTGTCAGCGCAAAAGGACCTATTCCTATGAGCGCCCCTATCCCTGCTACCAGAGGGAAATTTTTGTCCGATGCGAGGAAATAACCTATAAGTATAATTGTGAGGCCTACTCCTATTCCTATCCAATGTCTTTTTTTTATGTCCATTATGATTGTTTCTTCAAGTGTAAAAACGTTAAGAAGATTATATTTATTACGGTAACTCCAAGTATCATCATGACTGTTATCATTGAGACGCTAGCACTTAAGCCTAATCCACTTATCTTCATCATCATAAGTAAAAGCATTAAAATCATCGGGGCTGCAATAACGATGCTTATGTAAATATCCATGAATGTCTCAGCGGCTTTTGCGGATTTCTCTCTTTGTATTCTATAATCAAACAACAGGGTTTCAGATCTTTTCCCAAAGAAATCTGGAAGATTTCCTCCCGAGTTAATTGTAGTAGCAAGACCATTTAATAGCTCAGATAGCTTTTTACTAGACGTATTTTTCGCGGTATTCTTTAAAGCATTTACAAAATCGGAACCATATATATTAATCTCATTAAGTAGCTTTGTAAACTCTTTATTCAAGGCTTTATATTCTTTTGTCAAAATAAGTATTTCAAATATCTTTATAGGATTTATCATAGAACCTGAAATCGCCGCCATGTGGATTGTTGCGAACGGAAGCTCTGCGTCTATTTTGAACTCTGCCGCTTTCTTTTCAAGTGATGGGTAAATGTACATAATGAGGAAAGTTCCAATTGGCACTAGGAATAAGAGCCAAAATACTTTTAGCAATCTAACATTTAAGGTCTCAGTTACCCGTGTAACAAAGGGCACTGTGGCTTCAATATTAAAAAATAAAAAGAACAAGAACAAGAAGCCCCCCACAATTATTGAGATAAGGGTTGTGAAGAGTATAACTGAGATATACCCTGTAGGAGAGTAATCTAAATTCGCTTTGATAAGGTTTTTTTCTAATTCTTTAAATGAATCTTGGGTCAATAATTTTTTTGAAACCTTTGAAAAGAATCTACTTGCGGTTTCCGAATATGCAGAGGTCTGGTTTGACTTTGTTTTCTCTATTTTTTCTATCTTCTTTTTTCTTTCCCTTATCCTTTTTATTGTTCTGTTCTCAAGACCCTCCAACACCAATTCCTTACGACTATAAGTTTTCCCCCCTTCCGATCTCAGTTTGCTATCTCCTCTAAAATTGTATATCTCTTTCTCGCTTTCAGAATTCTCTCCGGGAGAAAGAGGTTCTTGCTTATTTTTACTTCCTTTTAGGCTTCTTGCCAAGGTTATACTTTTTATCTTATCTATAATTTCTTCATTTCTTTTTTTTAGCTTTGTCTTTAATTTATCCACATTCCCCTCTATAAGTGCTTTTTCTCCACGATCATATTTGTTTTTCAGAACTTCTAAGACATATTTTTCTATCTCCTCTAGAGTTCCAACCTGCTCTTTTAATAAACTCTTTAAACTTGAAAATGGGTATTGCTTTTTTGAGATCATTTTATAGTCGAGGAGATTTTCTTTTGAGTTTCTAAAATCTCTTTTTTTACTTTATTGAATTTAGCAACATCTTTTTCTTTGTAAATTTCTTCTAGAAGACCTATCTTTTTTTCCATAACCTTGAAAAGCTCTTTCAAGTATGAAATTTCTTCTCTTTTCATTTAAACCTCTTTTTATGCAAAAACAAAACAAATAACATTATTAAATATTTTGTTTAAGGAAAAATCTGTTTGTTTAATCAATTTCAAACCTTTTTAGAATCTCTTTTGGTTTCTTATAATACTCATTTATTATATTTTGGACCTCTTCGAAGTCAAATATTTTTTGTTCATACATTCTGTAGAGCAAAACAGATCTTCTTTTAAACTCGGTTAATATTTGTTCTCTTGTTAAACCATATCTTTTAGATATTTTATCAAATAATCTGCTTTCTTTTTTGAAGTAGAATGCATCCTCATGGGAATTCCAGATAAAGGGAGTATTTGTCAAAGCTGTTCCTTCAGGAGTAACATTTACTATCTCCACTATTTCTCTTAACTTTCTCGTTTCTTGTTTGTTTACTACTGCATGGGTCATTATGCAAACTGTGTCAAGAACATTTAACAGAGAAGGAGACAACTCTATTGGAGGGGTTTCCAACCTCTTAACGACTGTTTCCACAGAGTCTGCGTGTATGGTGCTTATGGACGAATGGCCCGAAGCCATCCCCTGGAACAAAACACTTGCCTCTTTACCTCTAACCTCGCCTACAATTACATAATCTGGATTTTGCCTAAACGAACTTCTAAGAAGATCATACAAACTTATTTCTCCCATGTTTCCTACCCCTGTGGCAGACCTAGACACGCTTGGTAGCCAGTTCTCCCTAGGCAAGTTCAATTCACGGGTATCTTCAATACTTACAACCCTTGCCTCTGGAGGTATGAAGAAAGCAATAGCATTTAGGAGGGTCGTTTTTCCGGCAGCAGTACCTCCAATTAAGAGAACATTCATCTTGTACTCTATCAACAACCATAAATATGCTAGCATTTCTGGGCTTAAGGTATTAAAAGCAATTAGTTGTGGAGGAGTCCAAGGTTTCTTTGTGAACTTTCGTATTGTAAATGTTGGTCCATGGCTAGTTATATCCTTAGTATATGTTGCATTAACCCTCGAACCATCTGGCAAACTACCATCTAAAATTGGCCTAGCATAAGAGATATACTTCCCACACCTTTGGGCTAATTTTTCAACAAAACTTTGCAATCTAGAATTGTTATGAAATATAACATTTGTTTTCAAGTTTCTATAAACTCGGTGGACGATATAAATTGGGGAGTTCGCCCCGTTACATTCAATATCTTCAACAAAATAATCTCTCAATAAAGGTTCTACTTCGTTAAATCCTATGAAATCCCGACATAGATAATAATAAATTTTATTATAACTTTCATAAGACATATCCATCCCTAACTCCATGGCGAGAATTTTAAACCTTTTGTCAATATACTCAAATAAACTGTCTTTGTTTTTTCTTATAATCTCATTGAAATCTATCATATCTTTCATAGCAGAAATTAGCTGATCCAAATATTGTTGTTCTCTCTTGTCGAGTACAGGTTCCTCTATATCATAAACCACTTCATAGAGTTTGGGGTCCCAATAGATGTGGACGTAAGCAAAGGGGGCGATAAGACAATACCTTACATTTATCTTAGTTTTATCCTTTTGGGAGTTGAGTTTTGGAATTCTTGGAGAGAAATCTATCGCGACTTGCGGGAAATCGATAACGCTTAATTTTTTTACCATTTAAAGTTCTATATCTACCTTTGTAGGTGTTCCTCCTTTATTTGAGATGTATAAACTGTATGGTTGAGGAGCTTTTGATAATATCTTTCCATTAAGTGAATTTCCTTGTGTAATATTATACTCTCCTGAATAATTAAGTGTCATTTTGACTTCGTTATATTTTCCCTTCTCTACAGTTTCTATGCTTATAGGGCCTTCACTAACTTTTTCTCCAGGTTCACTATACAAATACCTGCTGTTCATTTCAAATATTATTAGGTTTTCGGAAGGTTTTATCTCTAAAGATCCTTCTTTTAGTTCCATTTCTATCTTCCTTTTATTTCCCACACTTTCTTCTCCCACATTCTGTATTATGGTGTCTATTTCTCTAAGCATCTGCGCGGACTGTTCAAGTATGGATTTATGTTTTGCCTCCTCTATTTTTGGTTTTGCAAACGAAAGTATAAGGCCAATCATTATGAACGCTATTAGGGTATAAGTTACTGTCTCTACCCACACCTGCCCTCTTTTTTTTATCACCATCTTTTTCTTAGATGCTTTCTTCAATTTAAATAATTTTAGGAACACTCTGTTATCAGAGATATCTCATCAACTGTTTGGCAATTGTTCCCGTTCCTCTTTGGGCTTATCTCTATTTTTGTTGGTTTTTCGGGTATTCCCTCTGCAAAGTATGTCTGTCCACTGCTGTTATCAGGAAGTTTAACCCCCGAACTATGGTCGGGGTAATTTGTCACACCCTGCAAATTTTGGTTGCTATTTGCTAATACAAACACTTTTGATCCAGTCCCCCAAGT
>NJDN01000022.1 GCA_002254395.1 Candidatus Pacearchaeota archaeon ex4484_71 | reverse complement strand
GAAGATGGAGGAGAACCTGGAGTCCTACGCCAACCTGGAGGAGAACCTCAAGGAATACGGCAAGGACCTGGCCGATCTCCCCCAAGAAGATTCTTATCTATTATCTGAAGTTTTAAAGAGGAAACTCCAAGATAAAGAGATTTCTTGTCTTGAGATTGGAGCCGGAAGTGGAATCCAGCTAGAAGTTTTGGAGAGTATTGGAATCAAGAAGATTCTGGGATGTGATATAAATAGGAATGCGGTAGCAGAATGTAAGAAGAAGGGGTTTGAATGCTTGTACTCAGATCTATTTTCAAATGTTAAAGGGAAATTTGACATTATTGTGTTCAATCCTCCTTATCTTCCCGAAGAGGAAACTGAGGATATGGGGTCAAAGCTATCTACTACTGGGGGGAAGAAAGGCTCGGAGATTATAAATAGGTTTCTTCAACAAGCAGAGGGTCACCTAAAAGAGGGGGGAGAGATCATTCTTTTGACATCATCTCTTACTCAGGATGTAGATTGGAGAGACTGGGAGCGCAAAAAGTTGGCAGAAAAAAAATTATTCTTCGAGAAGCTCTTTGTGTGGGAGCTAAGGAAAAAAAATTCTTGCTGAAAAAGGCCTTAAGAATTTCATCTCAATAATGCTTATATAGTTGAATAAAATTATCTTATAAAATGGCAAGATTTGCACATATTGCAGATGCTCATCTCGGAGGCTGGAAACAGCCTGAAATGCAGGCGTTGAATTTTGAATCTTTCAAAAAGGCGGTGGACATCTGTTTAACAAAAAATTTGGATTTCGTTCTAATAGCGGGAGATCTTTTTGATAGTGCTTATCCTCCGATAGAAATATTGAAAGAAACCTTTGCGCAATTTAAGAGATTCAAGGAAGCAGGACTTCCAGTATTTATAATTGCAGGTTCCCACGATTATTCTGTTTCTGGCAAAACATTTCTAGATGTTTTAGAAAAGGCAGGGTTTTGTAAAAATGTACATGATGAGGAAGAAAAAGGAGAGAACATTTTTTTAAATCCCACAGTTTACAAGGGGTGTGCAATATATGGCTATCCCGGAAAAAAGTCTGGTTTGGAAATTCCAGAAATCAGGAAAATTAAGCTGAATGATGCGCCGGGATTATTTAAGATATATATGCTTCACACAACAATAGATAAAGCAAAAGGTGTGCTCCCAATAGATTCTCTGGAAACGGACCTCTTGCCCCACGCAGAATATTATGCCTTGGGGCACCTGCACATAGATTTCAAATATGAAAATTTCATATATCCTGGCCCGATTTTTCCGAATAACTTTGCAGAACTTGAAACATTGAAACAAGGCAGCTTTTATATTGTTGATACTGACAATAATACATCTCCTTTAGAGAAGATCTCGTTGAGATTAAAAGATGTGGTTGCTCTTACTATTGTAGTTAGAAATGCACTCTCTGCCACAGGAGAAATAATACAAGAACTGGGAAAGAGGGATTTGGACGACAAAATTGTCCTGTTAAGGTTAGAAGGAGAACTAGAGGATCAAAAAACTTCAGATATAAAATTCAAAGAGATAGAAGATTTTGTTAAATCAAAGGGAGCGTATTTTATGTTGAAAAACACACACGACCTCAAGACAAAGGAGGTAAAATTAGATATTGAAATAAAAGAAGAGGGAGATATAGAAGAAGAAAGTATTAAGAATTATTCTGAAGAAAACCCCTCAAAGTTCAATGAGGTGATCCCCTCACTAATGCACGCCTTGACAATTGAAAAACAAGAGGGAGAGACTACCGAAAGTTTCAATGCTCGTTTATTGGACGAATCAAGAAAAATATTAAGGTTTTAAGATGAGGATAAAGAAAATAAGTTTAGAAAACATAAGAAGTTATGACGAAGTAGAAGTTGAATTCCCCGAAGGATCAACTTTGTTATCTGGGGATATTGGTTCTGGTAAGACATCGATTTTGTTAGCAATAGAATTTGCTCTTTTTGGTTTACAACCCGGCCAAAGAGGGAATGCACTTTTGCGTAACGGAAAGGAAGAAGGAGGAGTAAGAATGGAGTTTGAGGTAGATGGAAAATATATTGTTGTCGAGAGAAGATTAAAGAGAGGAAAAACCATCTCGCAAAGTTATGCTTCGCTAGAAGTGGACGGAGATAAGAAAGAAATGGCAGTGACAGAATTAAAAAGTAGAATTTTAGAATTATTAAATTATCCTAAGGAATTTTCTAAAAAGCAAAATGTATTGTATAAATTTACAGTTTATACCCCCCAGGAAGAAATGAAACAAATAATCTTGCAGGACTCTGCAACGAGGGTGAACACATTAAGGCATGTTTTTGGAGTAGATAAATACAAAAGGATAATAGAAAATGTGTCTACTCTCGCATTAAAAATACGAGAGGAAAAAAGATTGAAGGAAGGGCAGGTCGCAAGTTTGGAAGAAGATAAACAAAGGATTGTCATAAAAGAAGAAGAGATTAAGAAGATGAAATTTCAGCTGGGAGATCTTAAGAGAATTTATCTTGAAAAGTTAAACAAGAGAAAGGAAATTGAAAAGATTAAAGAGGAGTTTTTTAAGAAGATAGAAGAAAAAAATAAATATGTAAAAGAAGTTGAGAAAACAAAGATTTTAATCGCGTCAAAGAATGAGAACTTGGGGAATAATCAGAGAGAAATTCGCCTTCTAGAAAAAGAGATTGAAGAATTCGATAAATTAAATTTTGATGAGTCTAAGATAAAGATTCTTGAGGAAGAAATCTTAACCTTGAAGAAAGAAAAAATGAAAATTGATGAAAAAAGATTGGGGATTGCGGGAGAATTAAGTTCGATTAGTTCAAAGAACGAAGAACTAGAAAAGCTGAAGTCAAAAATGTCAAATCTGGAGGTTTGTCCCACATGTTTACAGGAGGTAGATGCAATTTATCGTTCAAATGTTTTAAATAAAGCTCACAATGATATTTCAAGGAATAAACAAAAATTGGAAGAATTGGAAGAAGAAAAAAAGAACATGCTTGCTAGAATGAAGGAAATAGAAGAGAGAATAATGTTTAAGGAAAAGTCAGTGACCGAGTTGAGGATGTTGAAAATGCGTATACAAACAATAAATGAGAAAAAATTACGGCTTGACAATCTAAGAAAAACCATAGAGGTTTTGGAAAAAGACATCTCTTTTTTGGAAAAACATTTGCAGGAGATAAATGATCTTGCGTTGGAATTTTCAAAGTTTGAGAAAAAGTTTGAGGCTAAAAAAGAAGAACTAAATGTAGCTCTAAAAGAGGAAAGGGTTGCAGAGATTCGGGAGGCAGAAATGAGGAGAGAAATAGAGGTCTTTGCAAAACAGATAGAGGAATTGAAGGAAAGGATAAAAAAAACAGAAGAAATCAAGAAAAAATTAGACTATATTTCAGAGTTAGAATTATGGTTGTCGAAAAAATTTATACCCCTTGTTTCGTATGTTGAGAGGAATGTGATGATTACGCTGAGAAACGAATTCTCTTCGTTATTTAAGGAGTGGTTTTCTATGTTGGTTTCAGAGACCTTTAATGTAAGGTTAGATGAAGATTTTACACCGGTAATAGAACAACAGGATTATGGACTGGATTATGCTTATCTATCTGGGGGAGAGCGTACTGCGATTGCTCTAGCGTATCGTCTTGCATTGAACCAAGTAATAAATTCTTTAATAAGCAAAATAAAAACAAAAGATCTTGTCATTCTTGATGAGCCGACGGATGGTTTTTCAGACCAACAATTAGATAAGATGAGGGATGTCCTCGGAGAGTTGGATGTTGGGCAATTGATTGTGGTGAGTCACGAACAAAAGATGGAAGACTTTGTAGACAACATTATAAGATTAAAAAAAGAGCAAGGTTCAAGCAAAAAGGTTTAGTGTTTTTTCAGAGGTCTCAAATTTTTCCGAGCTCTTGCGCCAGTTTTTCTGTTTTGTCCAAGAGTTTAGATATTTCTTTGAGACCTTCTTCCCAAAAACTTTTCTTTGAGATGTCTAATCCAATCTCGCTGAATATCTCTTTTGGAGATTTTGAAGTTCCGGCAGAAAGGAATTTTTTTATTTCCTTGATGTATTCTGGATTATCACGGTATTTTCTCTGCAACGCTTTTGAAATCAATAATCCGGATGCATATGAATATACATAAAAATATTCTCTTATGTGGGGCCAATAAATCCATCCTTTCTCCATTTCTTCATCATCTAAAAAAGATTCTCCGAGGTATTCTTTCATATTTTTTTTGAAAATCACACCAATCTCTTTTTTTGAGAGGTATCCTTTTTGCCTATATTCTTTGTGTAATTCTCTCTCAAATTTGTAACATGCTACTTGCCTTATTATTGTGGAAATCTCCTCTTGGAGTTTTTGCAACATTAAATTCAGTTTAGCTTCTCCTTTAGATTTTTCCAAGAATTCTGAAATCACAAAATCTTCCATGAAAGTGCTAGCCACTTCTGCCGTTGATTTTGGGCTTCCAATGTTTAAGTAATTATTTTCTTTTTTCATAAGTTCATTGTTTATCCCGTGGCCAAATTCATGGGCTATAGTTTGCAAGTCTCTTAGTTTTCCTGAGTGATTTAAAAGGATATATGTTGGGAGCTTTCCAGAATGTATGCAGTAAGCTCCATATTTTTTACCTTTTTTTGGAAGTGCATCCACATTTCCTTCATTAGATATCTGATTGAAAATATCATAAAATTCTTTATCAATTTTAAGAAAAATTTTTCCAACGAAGTCCATGTCCTCTTCGAGGGTTCTTTTATCGAAATTAATATCAAACTCTATTTGCCTTTCTTCATATTTAAACTTTTTAAATCCGAGCATTTTTGCTTTTAATTGATAGAACCTTTTTGAGATTTCAAATTTTTCGGATACAGCATCTATTAGGGCATTCACAACCTCTGCTTCTATTTCGTCTTCTATGTGCCTGGATTCATCTGGTTCTTTGTATCCTCTTAGTAGATCATTTATTTTTTTATTCTCCAATATTGCATTTATTTCTGCTTCTGCAATATCCTCATATTTTTTTATTATTTCATTAAATGCCTTCAGTGCAGAGTCTCTCATTTTGCTCTTTTTATTCTTCAAAATGTTATGTATTTCAGAGTAATTTACAGTTATTTTCTCACCATTCTCGTCGATAATTTCCTTTTCTTCGTAGGATAAGAATCCAGAAAGCATGTCTACCCAGGAAGAATACGCACCTCTTCTTTTGAGGTCCATTATTTTTTCTTCATTTTCGCTCAAGAAATATTTTCCTTTCTTGAATAAGTTTTCTAGAAAATGTTTATATTTTGAAAGCGATTGGTTTTTCAGCATTTCTTCTTGATATCTTTCAGGAATCTTTGAAATATTTATTTCTATAAAGTTTATTTCATTCATTATCTCATTTAAAAAATCCTCTGATTTGTTGTATCTGGCTTTTATTTCAGGATCAGATTCGTTTAGCATAAGCTTAAGATAAAAGTAGTACGATTCTTTATTATTCAAAATTCCTTTTCCGACCAATTTCTCGTATTCTTCAAGGATTTCTTTTAAAGCAAGAGGGTCTTTGAGATAATCTTCCCTTTTTTTCCATTTTTCTACAAATTCTTTTGTCTCCCTTTTTATCTCTTTCCTCTTCTCTTCGAAATCTTCTTTTAGGTTCTCCAAGATCCATTCCATCGCCATTCAATGAATTAAATAGAAAAACTTATAAATGTTCCTTTCTGAGAAGAATTATAAATTTGTTCTATGCCTATAGAAAAAGAAAATGGATAAAAATCTTGAGAAACATGTTGTTAAAACTGGTACGCTTACGGTAGGTATTGTTTGTAAGGATGGGATAATCCTTGCTGCAGACAATAGACAGACATATGCTTCTGGGAATGCTGTGGCCTACATTGCTGGAACTGCAGATAAAGTTAGCAAAATAAATGAGAGAATAATAGTTACAACTGCAGGAGGAGCTTCAGATACGAGAAAGGTTATAAGTCATGTTAAAGCAGAGATAAGACTTAAAGAGTTGAAGAGCAAGCAGAAGGTGGGTTTGAAAAATGTAGCATCTTTGATGTCGAATATGTTATTCCAGAATATTCGTAGACCTTCTATGATTCCTAGCATTGCTCATTTTCTAATTGCAGGATATGATGATACTGGAATTGGGCTGTATGAAGTTTCACCAGATGGATATCTTCAGAAGATAGAAACATATAGGGCAACAGGCGCTCCTTTTGAAAGTTTAGGAATCTTTGATGTAGAATACACTCCAAAAATAACTTTGGAAGAAGGTATAAAATTGGCTAAAAAAGTTTTTAGAGCAACCATGGGGAGGCAGCCCGGAGTGGGGGACGGTTTTGATATATACACCATAAAGAAAGGGGAAATAAAAAAAGTATCCTCCCAAAAAGTTAGTAATGAGATGGTGGATAAGAGCAAATAATTGTAATTTTGTGGTAAAAGAATGAGAATTTTACTTATGAAGACAAACCGTTAGAGATTTTAAATGCCTACTCCGCTGAACAAGCCAAGCAGTTACTTGTGCAACATTCCAATATTGCCCTCATCCT
>NJDN01000021.1 GCA_002254395.1 Candidatus Pacearchaeota archaeon ex4484_71 | reverse complement strand
CATTAAAAGTTTATGCCTATGCTCTTCCAAGAGATGAAATGGGAATTGCATTCACCGAATACTATAAAGAATTTGAAAATAACCCCAAGATGATTCTAGATTTTGATAGAAAAATATTAAAAGCATTAGGTATTTACCCAGATATAAAAGATATCAAATAAATATCACAAAACTCTCATTGGTCGCAAAACCGTCTTTATCTCGGTCGGGGCGTTTCTTAATTCTGGTTTCAGGGGATGATTTGTCTGAGAGATTCGAACGAGCAAAGGAGGATTGTGTGGTTAGAATTCTTGGAGTGTTTGATTGTTTTTATGGATTTTGATTTTCCAAATATTTAAAACTACGAAGTCCTTCTAATTTAAAAGAGAAGGATGAAAAGGGGAGACAAAAAGCGATAAAAAGCGATAAAAAATAAAGATGAAAAGCATTTACCTTTGGAGAATTTTCAAAAGTCATTATTGCAAAGCTGTTTTTATTGCGTCATTGATTCTAGTTTTCTTTTTAATTCCCAGAAAAATATTTTACGGGTATTACACTATTCTCGGCATTGTTTTTGGTATTGTGACCGCTGCGACGATAACTTGTTTTGTTAGGAATATCAAAGAGAGAGCCATGGCGGCTAGAGCTAGTGGGGCTTCTATTTTGGGGGTTATTGTAATTGTTTTGGGCTTCGGAGCACTGCAAGCGTGCAGTGTTGGAGCGCCTGTTTGCGGAGCTTCGATAGGCGCGGGGATAATCGCATTGTTTTTTCCAGGTGTAGCAATGAATTTTCTGGGAAAATACAGTATTTTGATAATAGTTCTCTCGATATTCATACAAATAGCTGCATTATATTTCATGAATTGCTTTAAACACGTTCCAAAACTAATAAAGGGTCAAAAGTGTTAAATCTCTCAGAAATCTTTTTATAATCCAAATTGTTTTACCTTTTATGGCGATTGGGATTACTTTTATGATTGTTGCTGTGATAGTGGTATTCATATGGATTCTTGTTGAAGCGAAGAGAATGAAGCACAAGATTTTTGCGATATTCTTAATAATTCTCATAATATTTTCATATGTAAGCTTTGTGGCAGTAATAAAGAACAACGATGATATTAATCTAAAAACTGCTTCTGGAATTGCGATTGCCGGAAAAGTTTATCTTGTTTGGTTGGGGGGCGTATTAAAAAATGTAAAATCAATAACTGCTTATGCGCTTAAACAAGATTGGAAGGCAACAAACAAAACTGTTGAAGAGGCAGAGGTGCAAAAAGAAGACAAACCCACAATCTGGGATAGAATTAAATCTTAGCAATATTTAAAAACTAAGTTACATATATACTAACATGGCCAAAAAGAAAGCTGTTAAGAAAAAGGCTCCTAAAAAGACTGTTAAGAAAAAGGTTTCTAAGAGAACTGTTAAGAAGAAAACTGCTAAGAAGAAGACGGTTAAAAGAGCAGTTCCTAAACCTTATAAACAGCCGCCGAAGGCCACAGGCAAGGAATTAACGCCAATAAGGCCTGTAAGGAAATCTAGAAGAGGACTTAGAAATAAGGTCTTTGCATACTTCCTAAAGTTCCTTGTATTTTTCGTGATTTGTTTAGTGCTTTATTTTGCAGTAAATAATTACGTATTGTGGGTTTTGTTCGGGATTGGAGCAATAATTGGAGGAACAGTTTCGTTTGCTCTATTGTTGGTGCTTCTTGGATTTTTAATCGCTGGAAGAAGATAAGCCACAGCTGAGACTCGAACTCAGGACCTCTACATTTTTGGATTGTTTTATTTTCTTTACCAATGTAGTGCTCTACCAACTGAGCTACTGCGGCAGATTATTGAAACTTCTTTAGCTCGCCGAAGATTTCTTCCAAGTTTATTTCGAGGATAGAGACGGGCATTCTTATTTTCCAGTTCTTTAATATTTTTGGGTGGACTTCTCCCATTTTTCTAGTGCTATCCCCAATCTATCTATTTCTTCCACCTTGCCCTTGTTATCCCTAAAAACTTTACCAATCTCAAATATCTTTTGAGGATATTCAGAGTCTACATTTGAAGAAAAGTTCTTAAGAAGGTAATGTGAGAGGTCCTTTCTTAGGATATTGTAATCTGTTTTTGACTCTGACAATGCAATATAGTTTTTTTCTTGATTTTCTGCAACTCCCATTTTCTCGAATTGGTTTTTCTTGTTTGTTAGATAGAAATTTGAGACCTCCAACATTCCCAACCCTGTGAGAATCTCTGCTATTTTTTTCTTGACGATTTCTTCAAAATTTTCTTTACCTATTGAAGAAATATCTGGGATGAGGGGATCAAAATTTTCATAGCCGTATGCTATTGCAACTTCTTCTATCAGATCTACTTCATGCAGGATATCCGTTCTCCAAGGTGCTATCTCTACTTCTTTCTTTTTAGAGTCATAATTGTGTCCCATTTTCTCCAAAAGTGTTTTTAGTTGTTTTTCTGTTAAATTTAAACCAAGTAATTTATTTGTGTTCTCCAGCGAGATTTTCATCTTTTCGGAGCTCAAGTCAGGGGTAACAATTTTCTCTCTAGATTTTATTTCCATTGAGTATATCTTTCCTCCCATGTCAGACATGGTTGTTGTGATTATGTTTAGGCATTTCTTTAGGATATTCAAATCAAATCCAGAACATTCTACAAATACTTCTTTTGTTTTTTCGGTGATTCTCCCGGTTTGTTCTGAATTTATTATCGGAGGCATACTCAAGATGTTATCATTCGAATCTCTAAATACCGGGAACTTTACTTTTCCTTTTAGGAGGTGGGAATATTCTCTTCCGGTAGGGTGTCTTTGGAGAATCTCCAATCCAGACATCTCCCGAGGGGATTCAAGAGGCCTAAATTTTATCTTATCTGGTTCTAATGCTTCGTAGTATATTGGGAGTTTTATCTTTTCAAGAGGATAGATTCCTATTGCTAGTTTTTTCCTTTTTCTACCTATTGTGGTGTGTAGTTTTTCTTGTATCTCAATCAATTCTTTTATTTTTTCTTCGTTTAGCTTTAGGTTTTTTATAATTGCACATACCGTATAAGGTCTAACTTCTTTAACAGAGGGGGAAACTTTTACTTGGTAGTTTTTTTCTGGTTTTTTCAGATTATATTCTTTCAATCCTCTTCTTTTTCCAAGGAATGCCAAGAAGCTTCTCTTAAATCCTTGGTAGGATAACAAATCGGGACGGTTGGGAAAAATCTCTATCTCTAGATTCTCTTCATCGACGGATTCTAGTGGAGTTCCGAACAGCGCAATTCTCTCTTTCATTTTTTCATCCAATTTTCCAATTTCTTTTTCAAATGTTTTTTTTGGGATTTTTATATTGCTCATTTTAATCTCCTTGACAGATCGTAAGGGTTTCTATCCCTAAATTTATTCTTTTGAGGTCTTGTGTAACGCCTAGCGGAAGATAGGTCATAGGGGTTTCTATTTCTAAATTTATCTTCCTGGGATTTAATTATTATAACTGGTCTCCTGGAAGACAAATCATACGGATTTCGTTGAACCATGACTGTTACCAACTCTCTCCTTCTTATCTTGTTTGCTCGATTTAAATCATATGGGGTTCTCATTTTATCCAAAATTTAATGTTTCTTAATTTAGTTATGTCGTTTTTGTATAACTCTCGAAGATCCTTTATCTCATAATAGTCCAAAAGTATTCTATCAAATCCGGGGCCCCAGGCTAATACTGGGATATATTCCCCCAATAATGGAACTACAACTTCAGGTCTTAATATTCCTGCCCCTCCTAGTTCTAACCAAACCTTTTTATCCGGATGCCATACATTTATTTCAACAGATGGTTCGGTGTAAGGGAAATATGCGGGTGAGAATCTTATTTTTTCATATCCCATCTTCTTGAAGAATTGTTTAAGGTATCCTAAAAGATGTCTGAAGTTTGCATTCTTGTCCACAACAATACCTTCTGTCTGATTGAATTCAAATCCGTGTGACCAATCGACAGTTTCATTCCTAAAACATTTCCCAATAGCGAAGAATTTTTTTGGAATCTCTTTTTTAGCCAAGGAATAAAGTTTTAGTGCGGATAAACATGTAGTGTGTGTTCTTAGAACCATCTTTTCAGATTCTTTCTCATCCCATTTATAATTCCATCCTTTGCTTCCATTGATTCCTTTCTCATGGGTTTCTTTTATTATTTTCATTAGTTTTTTATCAGGTTCCGAACTCTTTTTGTTTTCCAAGAAGAATGTATCTTGCATTTCTCTTACTGGGTGGTCCTGCGCGGTGAATAGCGCGTCGAAATTCCAAAAGCTAGGTTGTGCCATGTTGCCAGTCATTTCTTCGAAACCCATCTCCGTCCAAATCTTCCTAGCATAGTCTATTGCTTGATTTACAAAATGTCTTTTTCCACCGTAAATTCTCGGAACATTTGCCTCAACATCATATCTCCTAAACTTTTTACCCCTCCAGTTTTTTTCGCTTTTCAGTATTGAGGGTGTTATTTGTTCTATTAATTCTTTTCCTTCTATTTTTTTCCTAGAGATTTCTTTTCCCAAAGGAGTTATTCTAATTTTTACCTTTTTCTTTTCCTCCAGTTGGACAATGTTCTTCCTTTTTTGAAGAGAATCAAAAGCGAATTTCTGTTCAGGGTCTAATGTGTCTAGCTCAAGAGGGAGGGATTCGATAAATGACTCTTCCAACATTTTCTTCGTAATTTCTTCCTTTTTTGCATTAAAAACAATTTTTCCGTTTTTTAGTTCAATAAGTGCTTTTTTCTTTAACACTCCGAGTGAAGCTTTGAACTCATCATTTGAAAGTTTGCTTTGTAATTTTGCGTCTTTTAGAGGCAGGATTCTCTTTTTTGCTAACAGATCTAAAAGTCTTCTTTCTGGAAGCCCTTTTCTTTTGTAAAGGATACCATTAACGTCCAATTCGATTATCTTTTTCTTTTCGTAATTTAATTCTACTAATTTTTTTTTGTTTAAATATTCTAGAGCCCTTAGAACACTTGTCTTATCAAGATTGGACTTCTTGCAAATGTCTTGGAGTTTTTTCTCTTCCAAGTAAGGTAAAATTTTTCTTTCGATAGGACTGAGAGACTGGATTAATTTATCCATAAATATACTCTGACAAACCTAGTTAAAAAATCTTTGTTTTTATTGAATAAATTTATAAATAATTTTTGTCTTCTAAAGTGATGAATGATAAAAGAGGTCTTTCTAGCATAGTTACGACTGTCTTGGTGATTGTGGTTTCTATTGTCGCATTGGCAATTATTGCTGCTGTTGTTTTGGGGTTGGTTAACAAGGGAGCAGATAGAATATCTCTAAGTCAGTTCACTGTTGATCTTGGAATAAAATCCGCGAAAATAGATTTTTCGAGTGGCCAGGCGACGGTTTCTGTTGAAAGAGGTGTGGGGATGGGAGACCTTGTGGGAATAAAGTTTGTTTTTGAAGATGATAAAACGTCTGAAGTTTTTGATAGGCATTTTGAAGGATTTGATGAATTGGAAAGTAGGACTTTTTATATTAATTTGACACAAAATGGTTCTCAATTAGTTCTACCCAAGGTTGAGAAGGTTTCGATAGCTCCTGTGATAAAGTTAGAATCTGGTAAAGAGGTTATAGGAAAAGTCACAGATAGTGTTGGAGATTTGAATATTGGTGCAAATTTTAGTGGAGGTTCTGATCCAAATCAGGGAGATAGTTGTCAAGTTGCATCAGATTGTGGGGAAGATTATCTCTTAGATGGGACGAGATATTGTGAAGGAAATAACGTCTTTCAATATAAGGTCGTTTACAGTTGTTCGGAATTGGGATTTTGCTATAATGATCAAAATCCTGTTTATGTGGAGTCTTGTTCATATGAGTGTTATGACGGAAATTGTATAGACGAGCCTGTTTCGTGCACTCCCGAAACTGTCGATGAGGATTGTGGCGTCGACCAGTATATTGGGGTTCTAAGTTGTTCACAAGATGGGACTGCAGTGGTCCAAGACTATAAAGACTATAGTTGTGTTGATAGTGTTTGCCAGTCTACAATAACAGTTAGAACGATTGAAGAGTGTAATGAAAGTGAGGTGTGTTTCCAAGGGGAGTGTTTTGTTCCTGCAGAATGTGTCGAGCATATCGATTGTGATCCTGGAGAGGTTTGTGAGGATGGGGTTTGTGTTACGGAGGAAGAAGAGAATAGCGGAACAATTAATTCAATTTGGCCTTTCGGAGTTGGGGAGTATTTTGATAGTGCGGATTTGACGAACCCTTCTATTGAGAGTTATGTTGGGCATTATATTTACTTTCCTGGAAGTGCTCAGCAAGGATGTTTAATAATAAAAGAACACAATTGGAAATCCTATCCTGAGGGATACCCTTATGTTAGATTGAATGAGACCGAGACAAATATCTCTGCAGGAGATAGTTTTTCAATTTGGGAGACCAGCTATATTTGTTCTACTCTTTAACGTTTGTGATAATTGGGATAATTCTTATAAACTAGTCTTTGTTTGTTAAGTTATGCTTGGTATTGTTTTGAAAGGGGGTGAAAAAGAATGGATAAAAAATTGAACGTTTGGGCCTTTGCTGTTCTCGCAGGAATAGTTGTTGTGTTAATGATTGGTGCGATAGGTTCTTCGATGACAGGTAATGGTATTTTCGATTGGATGAAGAAGAGCACGGCTACACAAACAACACATGAGCAAACCTACAATGGTCTTTTAGCAGAAAAATATCTTGAAGCAGGAATGAGTTCAGAAGATTTGAAGAACTATGAAGTTAAGTATGACGAGAATGGAGATATGGTTTATGAGTTTGGGAAAGGTGCACTTATTATGGGGGGTAACTACGAGCGTCAAGAAGAGGGTAATGGGATTGTAGAATTGGTTTCGAAATCTGATGGAGAGGGGGTAATGCTTCTTCCATGCGGGGATCGTGGAGAAGGATGCGTAATAAGTTCTTGCTGTGGAAATTTGAAGTGTTGCGGTAGTCAAACAGAGTATCCTACCTGTATGAATTCTTGTTCTTCTGGCACTTATGAGTTACATACACGATCCTGGGATTAAGAAACTTTTACCCTAAAAGTTTCCCTTTTTTATTTTTTTATAATTTTTTTGTCATCCACGTGGGCATGCCAAGAACTAATCCTAGGGATTTTATTTCATGAGAAACGATTGCTTTGGTGTTTTTTGGAGAAATAAATTTCATTTGGATTTTATATTTGTTACAGAGTTTTATATTCTGAATTATTCTTGATAGGATTTTCTCCTTGTTTTTGGATTCTAGGAGTTCATCAAAATTTATCCCTATTTTGATGTTATTTTTTTTTGCAATTTTTGCCATGACTTGGTTTAATCCCGAATTCCTTTGCTTTTGGTAGTCTTTTCTACCACTCTGATTTATTAGAAGAATCTGTATTGGGAGTTTTTCCAAGACTTTCCTGTTCAATTCGTCGTCATTACTTGTAAAAGTTATTTCTTTTCCTTTGTTTTCTTTTACGAGATGCTTCAGTCTATTAAATTTTTTTTCTGTTAAGATTGTATGTTGCTTCATTTCATATCTTCCTTAGAGAATATTTCCTGCTTTTCAATGAAGCAGGATTATATTTGTTATATCCTGCAAGTTCTTCATCTCTCAACATTTTTTCTGCTTTTTTACTTTTACGTGCTTTCATTTTTGATTTTCAATTGTGGTGCCCACAAATTTTTTGCCTTTTAAGAGGTTGTCAAGTTGCTTTGTGTCTTTACCAATTATGATTGTTCTTATTTTGTTTGTTTTTATTATTTCTGCCGCAGATTGATCTAAGACAAAATGTTGCCCTGGCTTAAATTTTGATTTTGTTGCCATTTTTTCAAATTCTTCCCATGATATTTCCTCTATAAACTTTGCTTTCTTGTTTGTTAATGGATTATCTGTGAAGAGTCCTTTTATATTTGTAAGATTTATAAAATCTGATTTTAGTTTTGAGGCAATCTCTGCGGCGGTTGAATCTGAGGTTTGGCGTGGTTTATATTTTAACGCCCCACAAAAGATTATATCTTCTTTTTTAAGATATTTCTTTATTGTTCTCATTCGATGGGGAATTCCTTTTTTTTGGTCCAATCTGAAAAAGTAGCTCATAAATCTTGCGTTTGTTCTTGTTGCGGAAATTCCTGAAAGACTTTGGAGTTTTGTGTTTGCGCCGGTTTTTCTAAGCGCAGTTATGTATTTTCTAGCTAGGCCCCCTCCTCCACATACTATTACAAACTTATATTTTCTTGTGTTGTTTTTTATGACCTTTTTGAATTTTTCGAGATAGGAATAGTTTACGTCGTCGGGAATTATTAAACTTCCACCAAGACTAATCACGATTGTTTTCTTTTCCATTAAATAACCAAGAAAAAATTCTTTTTAAGTTTTTACAATTCTATTAGTTATATAACTGTAAACAAAGTATCATCATGCACATCAAAAATTTCTAATCTTACTCCCGAGTCTAACCATCCATGCGCATAGTTAAGTGCGGCAAATGCGTTTACCCAATCTCCCTTTTTCTCAAAATGTTCTGCGTCGGAGAGGTAATTTTTTACCATATCTATTATTTCTTTTGCATGTTTTTCTTTTCCAGGGATTATTCTCTCCATGGCAATTTTTAGGGCTCTTGTTGTCAAGTCAAAATATCTTTCTAACTTCTCTTTTGTGATCTCTTTTTCCATTGTATTTCTAGGCGCCCCGAATTTTTAAAGCTTGCTCAGTTTTAGAATTGTTGGAAATGTTTAAATAGCACAAAGACTGAATCATGTCATGGATACTGATATATCTGGGTAGTTGTTATAATATGAAAATGGATACTACAGATTGGTAATGTTTTGTTTATCTGAAA
>NJDN01000004.1 GCA_002254395.1 Candidatus Pacearchaeota archaeon ex4484_71 | reverse complement strand
ATAGTGCACAATAATCAGTCTTTTTCTTTAACAACTGGGCAGGCGACTCCTTCTAGCCAGAGAGGGTATAAGTCTAGGGCGGAACCTTTGGGAAAATTTGAGATTCCAATAAATCCTCTTCGATTGGCGCTGGCGTCAGGGGTTAGCTTTATTGCAAGGGCAAATGCAAGGGATCCAAAGCAAACAGCGAAGATAATAGAAAAAGCGATTCAGCATAAAGGATTTTCTTTTGTCGAAATTATACAAGATTGTATTATATTTAACCTTGATGCTAACAATAAAGAGGAAAGAATGTTTTTGGTTCCAGGGAATGGTAAAAGATCAAAAGAGGAGGCAAGTAAGCTTATTGAAATGTATGATTATGATTCCAAAAAGGGAAGAATTCCTTTGGGAGTTTTATTTTCTGAGAGACGTAAAACTTTTGAAGAACAATGGCCCCAACTACAAGAATTGCAGCGGAAAAATAAAGGCTGGGCTGAAATAAAAAAATAGTTGTTTGTTAATTTTTATTAATAATCTCTTTTATCTCTCTAACAGATTCTGGATTAATAAGTGTGGAAGTATTTTTTATTTCGTTTCCTTCTAGCAGGCCTTTCAAAATTCTTCTCATCATTTTTCCACTTCTTGTTTTTGGAATGTCTTTAACAAAATAAACTTTTGATGGCTTTGATATCGGTCCGATCTTTTTTGATACTTCTTTTATTATTCTTTTTTCACTTATTGGAGATTTTGTTCTAACAAAAGCAATTACTTTTGTACCTTTTATTTTATCTTCTTTTCCTACTATTGCTGCTTCGACAACTTTTGGTAAACTCTCTATAACATTTTCTATTTCTGCAGTAGACATTCTATGTCCAGCTACCTTTATTATGTCATCGCTTCTTCCAAGAATTCTGAAGTTTCCCTCTTTATCATAAAATGCATTATCGCTTGCATTGTAATATTTTCCAATGAAATATTTCTTGTATCTTTTTTTATTTTTCCAAACGCCCCTTATTAAAGAAGGTGAAAATGGAGGAGATTGTACTAGTAATCCTTGTTCGTAAGGCGATGCCTTTTTTCTTTTATTATTTATTACTGTATACTCTATTCCTGGAAAAGGTTTTCCGGCATATGAGGGTATAAAAGGTCCATGTCCTGGAAGTGAAGCAATCACTGCTGCTCCTGTTTCTGTTTGCCAATATGTGTCTACTATGGGGCATCTTCCTTTTCCTATTTTTTTAAAGAACCAGTTCCATGTCTCTTCGTCAATAGGTTCTCCAACAGTTCCTAGCACTTTTAGAGAATTATTTTTGTATTTTTGAGTGTATGAATCATTTATTGCAAACATCCTCAATGCAGTAGGGGCAGTATAAAAAGCATTTACTTTGTTTTCTCTTATGATTTTTAAGAATCGATCTTGCTTTGGAAACGTGAGTAGTCCTTCATACAGGATTGTTGTTGCACCATTTAACAATGGGCCATAGCAAGTGTAAGTATGCCCTGTTATCCATCCTATATCTGCAGTACACCACATTCTCTCTCCTTCTCTTAAATTAAATATGTATCTTGCAGAGGTGTATGCCTGGAGAGTGTACCCTCCTACCGCATGCATGACCCCTTTTGGCTTTCCCGTTGTACCGGAAGTATAAAGAATAAATGCCAAGTCCTCTGCATTCATTGGCTCTGGCTCTATTATCTTTGGATTCTTCTTTTTGAAAGTTTTTCCTGCTTTTTTACGGTCTATTACTATCTTTTTTATCTTTAGGCCTTTGCAGGCTTTTCTGACTTTTTTAGATAAATTCATTTTCTTTCCTTTTCTAAAATAATAGTTTGAAGTAACCAACACTTTTGCCCCTCCGTCTTGTATCCTCATTCTAAGTGCTTCGGGGGAGAAAGCGGAAAATACTACTGAATGTGCTGCACCAATTCTTGCGCAGGCAAGCATAAATATTAATGCTTCAGGTATTGGAGGCATGTATATTGCGACGATGTCCTCTTTCTTCACTCCTTTTTTCTTTAAAAGAGCTGAAGCTTCATTTACTTTTTTATATAGTTCTTTATAGCTAATCTCTATCTTTTTCTCGTCTTGGTTTTCGGGTATGAAGATGATTGCCGGCCGATCTCTTTTTTTTAAATGCCTATCTAAAGCATTGTAGCAAAGGTTTAGTTTTCCATCTTCAAACCATGAAAATGAATCTTTCTTTTGAGAATACTTCTTTTTGAAGGGTTTTATCCAATCTATTTCTTCTCTTGCTATTTTTGCCCAGAACTCTACTCTATTTTTTTTAGATTCTTTGTACACATCTGGGGGAGATTGGCCTTCTTTCTTTCCCTCCTTTGTTGGTGTGTATCCTTTTTTTGATTTTTTTACAAATTTCATTTTTTTAAAAAGTATTTTTTATCTTTTATTCCTTTTTCATATAATCTCCTTGTGTACCCTACATTATCTATCTGGCTTTCTTTTATCCCCAGCTCTTTTTGTACTTCTTTTATTTGTTTTATTGCTTTCTTTACTTCAGATCGTTTTGCTAAGAATTCTATCTCCATGTATGTTCCTACATGTTCTACCTTATTTATCTCAATTACAATTCTTTTGTATTTTTTGTGAATATAAGACTCAGTAGTTTTTCTCTTCTTTACCCATTCTCTGAATCCAAACTCCTTGAGAAATGCAAGGAAGTTATCTAAGTGTTTTGCGTCAGACAACTTGAATTCAAATTCTTTTTTTACTACTACTCCTCTGCTATATAATTTTGGAAGGTGTTTTTTGAAATTGACTACTAGTTTTTTCCCGTCATCTCTTATTCTGAATGCTTTCTTGGGATATCCTTTTTTTTGTAGAGTAAAATAATCATCTCCCCTCTTTTCTTTTTTTTCAAAATCGGCGATTCTTTTTATTCTTTCTCTTAATCTTTTAACATCGTCAATTCTGACCTTTGATTCTACTTCTAACCAGTGCATTTTATCCTCTTTTTATTCTTTAAAGAGAATTTTTTAATATATAAACTTATCTGGGAAATTTTCCTAGTGAAGATAAAAGAGGATAGTTGGTATTAAAAGGGCCCCCATCATGTTTGTTCTTTTCACTTTCAGAGATATGCTATACATTCCAGTAATTGTTGAGATTACGAATACAAAAAAACCTTTAATACCAGAAATTAAGAATATTAGTAAGGAAAGGATTAGTAAAGTTATTATAGAGAGATATTTGTAGTTTATTTTATCAATCTTTTTTGAAAAAAGAATCCCAATATGCTTTGTTAAGAAGAACGCAATGCCCCCTACTAGAAGGGTTGTCATGATTATCAAGATTATTTCTTTTTGAGAGGTTATATTTGCAAGATGTTTTATTGCAAGTGCTGCACCAGTACGTGTTTTTGATACGGCATATAAAGATAAAAAGGAGAATCCCATTACTAGGGTATTTGTTGCCCCTAACAACACTAAAAACCCTTTTCGATTAGTGTTTGAGATTAGGTTTCCAATTACCGCTGCTTGTCCACTTCCCAATCCTGGAAGGAAACTGCAAAGCGGAGATGCAATCAGTGCTCCGAGTAAAGGTTTCTTTATTGGGGGTTTTGTTTTTACTATTCTCTGTTTTGGAATCTTTGTCTTGTTCTTTATGCTTAGCAAGAGTGTAGAGGATCCAAATAATCCTGTTAGCAATGGAAAAAGTGGTTGCTTAAGCGTGAGTGTGGATACTATCCATCCCAATGCTCCAGTAAGAAGAAAAACAATCAAGGCATTTGATTTCTTTCTCTCTGTTAATATTAAGAGGATAGATACAAAGATTAACAAATATGGCATTACCTGTTTTAATAGGGGGAAGACCTTCCTCATGATAATTATAGAAGGAAATGAAACAATCACAAAAATTATGATTGCAGCAAGTCCTCCATACGCGCTTAAAAGTATGGCCTCGTATCCTTTTCCCTTTTTCAGTAGTTCATGTCCTGGAAGAATGCTTAGCTCGGTATCTGTATCTGGACATCCTAAAAGTATTGAAGGGATGAAATCTAAGAAAGTATGTGTTATTGCCATAGAGACTATAAAGATTACAAGATAGATTCCAGGGATTTTGAAAAAAAGAGTAGCGGAAGTAGAGATTAAGAACGCCCCTATGAGGTTTATGTGTATTCCTGGCGTTAAACCAGTTATAATTCCTGCGAATATTCCTGCAAGCAATGCTAATAATAACTCTGCAAGCATTTCTTAAGAAAGATTTAATAATTAATAATTGTTTGTGTGAATATGAAAGAGAAGGAGAAAATTGACCTGATAAAAAGAAACGTGAAAGAGATAGTTGGAGAAGAGAACATAGAGAAGTTTATGAAAAAAGGAGTGGTTTATTGTGGATATGAATGTTCTGGGGAAATTCACCTTGGTCATTTTGTTACAATACTAAAGCTTTTAGACTTGCAAAACGCGGGGATAAAGGTGAAGGTTCTTTTAGCAGACTGGCATACATGGTTAAATAAAAAAGGAGATTGGGATTTTGTTAATTCTCAGCTTAAGTTATGGGAAGAAGGTTTTAAGTCAGTTGGGCTGAAAGCAGAAATCTTGAAAGGGACTTCTTTTCAGAGGAAACCAGATTATTTTGAGGATGTGTTAAAGCTAGCACTTAAGACTACCGTGAACCGGGGAGTGAGGGCGATGCAACAAGTCGCTAGGGGAATTGATGACGCAAAGATTTCTCAAATCATTTACCCCCTTATGCAAATAGAGGATGTTAAAAAATTGGGTGTGAATTTTGTTGTTGGAGGTTCAGATCAAAGAAAGATATACATGCTTGGAATTGAAAATGCAAAAGAAATTGGGTTGCAGAAAGTTGTGTATTTATTTACCCCTCTAATACCTGGTTTGAAAGGCCCCGGCACAAAAATGTCAAGTTCAATAAAAGATAGTTTTATTTCAATAAGGGATAGCGAAGAGGATATAAAAAAGAAGATAAACAAAGCGTATTGCGTTCAAGGAGATGTTGAAAACAATCCTATTCTTTCTATCGTAAAGCTGATTATTTTCCCTAAGTTTGGAGAGTTGAAGATAAGTCGTCCGGAGAAGTATGGGGGAGATTTGTTGTTCAAAGATTATCTTGGCTTGGAAAAAGCGTTTGAAGGAGGAGATATTCATGCCTTGGATCTAAAAAATTCTGTCTCGTTTTATTTAGAACAGTTGATAAAACCCATACGGGAGAAATGGAAATAATATCATTTTGTTTTGAATTCAACAATGTCCAAATCTTTTACTTTGTGGGTTAATCCCACTTTTTGACCTCCAAATTTAGAGGAAGGCCCCCAGATTTTTGTTTCTTTTATTCTCTTACTTAATCCTTTAAGGATCTTTTCAGCCACGTCTTTGACTGTTGCGCCAGGTTTTAAAATCATTGGCTTTTGTTTCGACTTTTCTATATCTTTCCCAGGTTCTTTTGTAAAAATTCTCAAAATGTTAAATGAATCAAATATGATTTTTTTTAATTCTTCTAGATTGTTGTTCCTCAGTTCTTTTATAGATGAGATTAAACAGAAATTGTATCTCTTTGATTGGAGAGTTGCAGAGGTTTTTCTTTTTTGTTCGGGTGTTAAAAGATCTGTTTTGTTTAGTACAATTATCTCATTTCGGGAGGTTTTTTTCATTATTTCTTTTATCTTTTTTATGTCCTCTATTTTTTCAACTAAAAGTATTGTGGTGTCTGCAGAATTTAGAAGTCCTCTGTCGAAAAATTCTCCTTCTATCGCAGGATTCTCTATTAATTGAATTTGTGTTCCTTCATGTTCTATGATTCCTATTTCTGGATTTGAAGTAGTGAATCTGTGGGGAGAGATTTTTGGTGAAGCATTTGTTAAACTTTTTAGGAGAGAGGATTTTCCAGAATTTGTGAAGCCCACAATCACAACTTGCATGTCGCCCTTTCTTATTCCTTCTTTTTTTGATTTTCCTGATTTCTTCTTTTTTTCTATAAGGGCTTCTAATTTTTTTCTACGGGTGGTTAGCTGTTGTCTTAGGTTTTCTGCTCCTTTATGGGAAGGGGCGTGGGAAATCATCTTATTGAGTGCAGATAATTTTTCTTCTAGATTTTTTGAAGAATGGAACTCTTTTTCCGCTTTTACATATTCCGGATCATTTACATTTATTGGCATTTTAGATATTAGTTAATTTATTAAGCGAGGGAGGATTTAATAAAATTATGGATAAAGAGATTTACGAAAGGATTACTAAAAAGAAAGATTTCTCCCTGCTCCCAAAAAAAGATGTGGAATTAGTTTGGAAGAAGTTTGAGAAAAGGAATGTTTCAGACTCTGAAAAGATTCGGTTAACAAGAGATTTGTTGAGAAAAATTTACACAGTTTTCGCAAGTAAAAAATTGTTTGTGTTGAAAGAAAGGGATGAAAAATGGTTTTTATCTAAACATATTTCTACGAGGGAACGAATAGATTATTACTCTGAGCTTTATTCCCGGATTTTCAAAAAATCTTCTGATAAAAGGGCAGTATTTGATTTAGGAGCGGGAGTTAATGGATTTAGTTATTTTTATCTGCCAAGGAACACTAAATATATTGGGGTGGAAGCAGTTGGGCAACTCGTTAATCTCGGAAATAAATACTTTGAGGAAAGAAAAATTGATGGAAAGATGGTTCATATGAGTCTTTTTGATTTGGAAAATCTTTCGGGGTTATTTAAGGGTTTTAGAGGAGATAAAACCCTTTTTTTATTCAAAGTTTTAGATTCTCTTGAGATGATTAAAAGAGATTTCTCGAAGGAAATTTTGCTTAAACTTGCTCCTCTTGTAGATAGGGTGATAATCAGTTTTGCTACAGAGAGCTTGTTAAAAAGAACAAAGTTTAGAGCCAGTAGGAAATGGTTGCATGATTTTTTAGCACAAGAATTTGAGATACTTGATGAATTTGATTTGGGAGGGGAGAGGTACATAGTTTTCAAAAATAGGTAAGATTTATAATATTTTTTTTATATATCTTCATATGGGAGAGTTAGAAGATTTTTCTTTGGAAGGAGAGTTAACTGAGGAGGCGAGAAAGCAAAGAAATTTGTTAATAAAGCAAAAGCAGGAAGAATTTGAGAGGAAGCAGTTGATGAACGTAGAGGAAGAGGTGAAAAAGTCAGTAAAAAAGAAGGTTAATTTTAATTGGAGATTATGGTTGGTGGTGCTTTTAGTACTGTTTCTGTTGGGAGCTCTTGTCTATTTTTTGGGCTTGGCATGACATAGATTTAAATAATTAAAAAATTTTGTTTGGGGATGAAAGCGAAATTTACAAAAAAAGTTCTTGAGAACGGTGTGACTGTTATTTTTGAGAAGAGGAATCTTCCTGTTGTGAGCATTTTGATAGGGGTAAGAAGAGGATCTAATACAGAGGAACTTTCTGAAAAGGGGATATCTCATTTTATTGAGCATTTATTATACAAGGGGACGAAGACTAGAACATCAAATCAAATTGCAGAGGAGATTGAAAAAAATGGGGGAGAGCTAAATGGGTTTACTTCTGAGGAGATGGTAGGATATTGGTGTAAGATGCCCTCACGAAATTATGAAATTGGTTTTGATGTCTTAATGGATATGGTTAAAAACCCTTTGTTCTCTGAGGAGGAAATTGAGAAAGAAAGAAGAGTCATCTTCGAGGAGATGAAGCTTTATAGGGACAATCCTTCTTCGTACGCTTTCGATAAAATTCACGAGTGTTTATATGAGGGCACTATGTCTAAAGGGATTCTGGGGTCTGAGTCTACTTTACAGAAAATTAGTAAAGGGGATATTCTTAAAAAGTTTCAAGAAACATATGTTTCTGAAAATTTAGTTGTGGTTGTTGTTGGAGATGCGGATGAGGATTATGTTTTTTCAAAAGTAAAGGATGAATTCGGCAGGAAGTCTGCTTCAGATGATTTTAAAGAGATAAAGAGAAAAAATGAAAAGCGTATTGAGACTAGAAAAGGGATTGACCAAGCTGTTTTGATTTTTGCATATCATGTACCTATTGCAGAAGATCCGGGTAGCAAAGTTGCAAAAGTGTTAACAACAACCATGGCGGAGGGAATGTCCTCCAGACTTTTTAGGCAGATCAGAGAAAAAAGAAATTTAGCATATGCAATTAGGGGGTATTCCCAAATTGGGAAGTATTTTGCACATAATATTATTTATGTTGGAACAAAAAGAGAAAATGTTGAAGAAGTTGAAAAATTAATTCTTGAAGAATTTAAGAAAGTTGCAGAAGGTTTTGAGGACGAAGAGTTAAAAAAGATAAAAGATCAGATGATTGGGAATTATCAGATCTCTCTCGAAGATTCGCAGTCCCAAGTTGAGAATTTATTTGTTAGCGAGGTTCATACAAGAGCAGAAGATTTTTATGAATTTGAGAAAGAGATAGAGTCTGTGAATAAAGAAGACGTGAGGAAGATGGCGAGTCTTGTCCGTGAAGGAGGATACAGCCTTTTTGCGCTTGTTCCTTCCAAAGAGTAATTTTTATTTTTCAATAATTCTTTTTAATTCATTGGCAGATTTTCCAATTACTTTCTCAATATCTTCCACGGGGGCGTTTATTATTTTTTTTATGGATCCAAATTTCTCAAGCAATTTCCTCGCTTTTGTTGGACCTATCTTTGGGAAAGATTCCAATATGAACAGTTTTCTTTCTTTTTCAGTAAGAGTTTTTTTTGTTATGTTTAAAGGATGTTCTTTGTTTTTCTTTTGGGATATCAAATAAACATATCTTGCAGTCTCTTCGGCGTTTTTTGTAAAGAGTATTGGGATTTTATTTTTTAGTGTAATCGAAAGAAGTGCTCCTGCGATAACATTTTCATTTATTTTTTTATTCGCAATTTGTTGAGGTCCCTCAATGATAATTAGTCTCTCTTCAGCTTTTGTTAAGTTTATAGATTGACTAAAAATTCTTTTATCTATGATAGAGGAAATAAGGTCTGAGAAAGTTTTTCTTTCAATTACTGTCTTCCCTATAATATAATCCCCCACTTCTAGTTGCTTGAAAGTTACTCTTGCTCCCATTGAGATTAATTCAAAGGGCACCAATGAATTCTTCTCTCTGAAATCTATTACTATCTCTTGTGAATGAATCTTTTTGTTTCTGACTTTTTTTGAAGGTTCAAAGATGTCTACGAATTTTTTCATTTTTACAAGAGTTTTTTTTGAATTTCTTCAGGTGCGATTTTTCCGTTATTTTTTAGGTGTTTCTGTATTTCCTCTATTGATTTTCCCATTTTCCTCTCCCTTGATCTTGAAGTAAAGTAGCTTCTTTGGTCACGAGTATTCTTTGTGATTAATATTATAAGTTCTCCTTTATCAAGTCTTGCAGTTCGTCCTCTTCTTTGTATTGATCTTATTGCAGAGGATACTGGTTCGTAGAATATCACGGAATTTACCTCCGGTATGTCTAATCCCTCTTCTCCTATGGACGTTGCACAAAGCGTATTTATTTTTCCTTCTCGGAATTCTTGTATTATCTTTTTTTGTTCTTTTTGTGTCAACCCTGATTCTTGTTTTTTTGTTTGTCCTACAAAGACCTTTGATTTTACGCCTTCGATTTTGTTTACCTCTCTTGAGATTACTGTGGAAGTATCTCTAAACTGGGAAAAGATTATTCTTTTGCTTCCCTTTTCCTGGGATTTTATGATTTCCACAATTTTCTTAATTTTTGGGTGCTCGATTCCTTTTTGCAACAGCCTTTGTGATGTTAAAAACGCCAGGGTAAATTCAGATTTTTTAACTAAATTTACTACCCCCTTGCTCTGTTTTTTGGATGCTTGCGTGTAGAGTTTTTTTAAGTATTTTGATAATCCTTCTATTGTTTGTGTTTCAAGAAGTTCTATGGCGTGACTTATTTTTATTGCCTGAGCACAATCGCTAACTGCAGAGTACGCGCTCCAACTTTTATAATTTCGGGATATTTGTGATTGTAATTTTTTTTGGAGTTCCAATAGAGTTATCTTATTGTCGGACCCTCTTAAAAAGTTCCCCCTTCTTAAGTTATCAATGTAAAAAGAGTATAGCTTTTTTAGTGAAGATCTAATCTCTTCGAATTCTTTTGGTAGTTCTACTTCTATTTTTTTAAATTTTAGTTCTTGAAGATATTTTTTTACATCCGGGCTTTCCCTTGTTCTTAGTTCCACTTCTTCTATTGAGAGGTTTCTGCAGATATCTTTTATTTTCGAGTGATCGCTTCCAGGAGATGCAGTTAGCCCCAATATTCTAGGATGTCTTGATTGTTGTAGATACTTTTTAGCGACAATATTATAAGAATAGTTTTTAACACACCTATGTGCCTCATCTTCTATAAGTAGGCAAACGTCCTCAAGGTTGTAGAGTCTTTTTTTTACGTCATTTGCGACACATTGTGGAGTTGAAAAGATTATGTCTGCTGTTTGCCAAATTTTTTTTCTTTTTTCAGCTTTAATACTTCCGGTAAAAAGTTGCATGTCTGCAAACAGTTCAGGGAGATTTTTTTTAAAAGATTCTATATGTTGTTCAACCAACGGTTTAGTAGGGGCTAATATTAAAACTTTCTCACCCGGGTATTTCTTCATCCTATCTATTGTTACCATCACAGCAATGAGTGTCTTTCCGAGTCCGGTAGGCAGGACTACGAGGCAATTCTTTTTTACACACGTCTTATAAATAGATTCCTGATATTCTCTTGGCTTTATATTCTTTAGAAATTCCATTCTTTATACAATGAAGATTGTAGCAAGAGCCCCTATTAAAATTATCGTAGCAAGAATAGTCCAAAGAAGAACGCTTCCGAAGAATATTTTGTTTCCATCCAGGTTTGATATCGGGATAATGTTAAAGAAGGCAAACCATATGCTCAATTTTGCAAAATCTTGAAATCCGGCGAAGTATCCCAAAACAGAAATTAAAATAGACATGATGATTCCCGATGCTGCGATTGCACCAATTTGTGCTTCGCTCATTTCTGTAAATGCATAAAGCCCATGTCTTTTTGCAGCCCTATACACTTTTGCCTTTACATCAAAGACCATTGTTGCCATCCAATTTAGAAATCCCGCAGTTATGAGCTTTAAAATAATTGGTAAAAACACCCCTATTGCGAAAGGTCTTTTTGATGTGAGATGTTTTTTAAATCCAAATCTTCGAATTTCCCAAGTTTTTATCTCTATCTCACTATCTAAGAAATGTGCTGTGGCTTTTTTTGCCAAGACGTTTGTAAAGAGTATTATTGAAATGTAAATAAGAGATGTTAGAAAAAGGTTTCGTATGTCAAACATGGAAATAGTAAATGATAAAACAAGTAAAGTCAAAACAAATACAATAATCTCTTTTTTATTCATCATACGACTACTAGCCTTCATTTTTTTATAAATATTTGTGAACTCTGTTTAAGATGAAAATGTCTTTACTAGAGTATGGAAAACTATTTAAATAATCTATTGATAATTTAATCATGAGAGTTAAGAAAATAACTGATGTAATTGGGACGAAAGTTTATACTGATCATGGAGACTTTTTTGGGGAGATAGAGGAGGCTAACCTATATGAGAACAAAGTTGATGGGTGGAGAATAAAGGTGAGCGGGTCTGTTGCCTCAATAATTGGTGGCGCGAGAGGTGTGATAATTCCTCATCAGTTTGTGAAGGCAATAAGCGATATTTTTATAATCAGCAGGGCTGCGTTGCCTAGTACTGAAGGGAGTCTCGAAGACGTTCCGGAAGATTTAATGTAAGCAGACAATAAAAAAAGATGGTAAATATACTTCAGAAACCTATTTTGACAGATTTTTTGTATCCCTTTTTGTTAATTTTCTTCATAGTTTTTGCAGTGTTGGAGAAAACGAATCTGCTTGGTTCAGATAAGAAACAATTGAATGCTTTAATTTCCTTAATCATAGGATTAATCTTTGTTAGTGCGGTTTTTCCGAAGATTGTTGTAGGAAATCTTATCCTCTTTCTTTCTGTAGGGTTGGTAATTGTGTTCATAGGTCTCTTGCTTTGGGGTTTTGTTAACAAAGGAGAGATTGCTGTGGATGGTAAATTCAAGACATTTCTTGTGGCAATCATAATAATCTCTGTGGTGTTCGCTTTGATTTGGGCAACTGGCTTTGGGGGGGGAATCGCAAATCTATTCACGAATCTTTTTAATTTTCTTTTTAATAGCTCTTGGAGTGCAAACGTTTGGACTAATTTCATAGTTGTAGTTTTAATAATAGGTGCGATTGGAATTGTTTTGAAATACTCTGTTTCTGGAAGCAGTTCTTAGGGTTTGGTTTTAGAAACATATTTAAATAATATTTGTTAATGATTGTTATGGCATTAGGTTTATTTTCATTAGCGTTTTACTCCACTGTTGGTGGGGGGGCTATTGGAAATCTCTTGTTTCAATGGGAGCAAGCAGGGGTGTTTAGTTATATACTTCCTTTCTTAGTAATTTTTGCTTTGGTTTTCGGGATACTTTCTACAATGAATTTGTTTGGAAATAACAGAGCAATAAATGCAATAATTTCTTTATCAACTGCTTTGCTTTCACTTCAGTTTAATTTTGTTCCCGTTTTCTTTGCAGAGATTTTTCCAAAGATGGGGATAATTCTTGCAATCATAGTCGTTGTTTTTATTCTTCTTGGATTATTTGTAAAAGATGATGATGGTAATCTCCCGGGAAGTTTCAAAACGATAATGGTTGTTGTAATTGGGATAATGGTTGTTTGGGCAGTTATTTCTAGTTTGGGAAATTTTGGGTGGTATGTTGGCTATGGATGGTGGTATGGTCTCCAATATTGGTTGCCAACAATAATAGTTACAGTTTTGATAATAGGTGCAATTGCGGCGATAATTGTTTTTTCTGGAAAAAACGATAGTAGTTCAAAGAAGAAAAAGAAGAGTAGCGACTGAACTCTGTTAGGTTAAATTTTTTATTTCTTGCTTGTATGACGGTCTAATGTTTTGTTTACTATTTTTGAAAAAGAGTCTTCTACCATTTCTACCTCTTTTTTTAGATTTTTCATCCCCTTCCCATAATCTCCTATTTTTTCAAGTATAGAGATTTGTAATTGGTCAAACATTTTTTCCATTCTTTTCAGTCTTTCTTCTATGTTTTCTACTTTTGTTTTGAATAATGTTTTGAACTCAACTAAATCCTCAACTTGATCTTGAAATTTCTTTATTTTCTCTGAGAACACCTGTTCCGCAATTTCTATGTAATTCTCAGAGCTTGCCTCTGGAGGATAGCCATAACCTCCATACCCCTCTTGGTCCATTGGATAATACTCCTCACTCGGGGGCCGAGGTTCTGGGAGATATTGTTCTTGAGGAGCTGCAGGGCTTGTAGTGTAAGGCGTTTGGGGAGAATATTCTTCGGGGGGTGTCTGTTGAGGAGAAGGGGTTTGTCCTGCGATAGGGGCAGAAGGGGCTTGGGGGATGTATTCATCTCCTTCTGTTTCGTTTGTAGCATCTCCTCTGTTCCCGGGACTCATCATTGATTGTTCCATTCCTTGGTTTGAATACTCGCTAGATACCGCCTGTTTTATCTTTGATTGCATCAATGCGTCATTTATTTCTTTGGGGGTAATTCCTTCAGATTGCAAATTTCTTATGATTTCATTCTCTGGCAATCCTTCATTTCTCATTTGAATTACTTTTTCTAAAACAGCCATATTATTTCTCAGATTCACTTCTTTTTTAACTTTTCTAGGTCTTCCTTTCTTACGAATTCTAGAGGTTGAAACATTTTTGCTTGTTTTCTAAGGATTTCCAAGTCCTCTTTTTTCGCGAAACTTGAAAATTCACTTGAAACAGTTTCTATAAAAGATTTCATCCTTTGGAATTCTAAATTTAATTTTTCAAAATCTTTTTTTAATTCCAATAGTTGTTCTTCGTTTTTTTCTTTCATCTCTATGAGATTCTGGCCTATTAAAATAAGTCTATCTTTCAATATTCTCTGTCGTTCTTCTAAATCTCTCAACGCAACATTCTGTGACTGGAGATACTCTTCTTCACCGCTCTGATCTTCCATATTACAAAGGGGATAGCATGATTTAAATTTGTTTGGATTATATAAAATATTTAAACTCCTTTTATTTGTTCTTTTTATGGTGTTTGATTCCACAACAGATCCGTATTTCTTTGAAATTCGTAGAGAAGGCGCAGAAGATGTTCTTTATATTAATTACTTAAATGTGCCTTATTCTCCGAGTATTTCTGAGAATCCAGACGTTATGGAGAGAACAATAGATGCATTAATAGAGAACTCCAATGCATCTCGGATTGTTTTTGTTCAGCAGAAAAATTATAACTATGATTTTGTTGAAACTTCATATCTTCTTGAAATTGCTAGTCTCTACGTGTATCTTTTGAAACAAGAGAAAATTTTATCCCATCAAAAGTTGGTTTCTACAAGTGAGAATTTTTTTGCAAAAAGATATAACGACCTATTCTCTTTTTTGTATGTCCTCAAAAGAGATCCAGTCTTTGCGTTTTTTGAATTAAAAAAATATCTCTTTGAGGCAAAAATTTTATTAGAAAAGCTAGATGCTTCTCAAAGGTTGGACCAAGCACACTATGTTTCTCTTTTGGAGAAAATATTCAAGTTACTAAGAAATACTAAATTAATTCGAAGGCTTGCCCCTTATTTTGAAGGATATACTCGAGGGAATAGAGAAATCTATCATCACGCTTTTCAACCAGATATTATCCCAAACTTTACTTTTACACGTCTTGTGTCTTCTCTGCCTCCGGATTCGGAGATTGTAGACCAGTATAAAATCTCGATAAATGAGTATGATGTTTCAGATGTTACCATCTTAAGAAGAGAGGATGAGTCAAAGCTAGTATATTACCTAAGTCCTCCAGAGAACAATTTAAAAGAAGAACATACAGAGATTTTAAATCTTGCAAGGGGTGTTTTAATTGAGCATCAACCAAAGGCAGAAGAGTTCACTGATACTGAAAGGACAAGGCAAGTGTTTTTCAATATTGCAAGAGATCTCGTAAGGGATTTATCTGAAACAAAAAACGTAAACTTAAGTTATGATGATCTAAATAAACTCGCTACAATTCTTGTTCGACATACTATTGGTTTTGGGCTCATAGAAGTTCTTTTGCAGGACAAAAATCTTCAAGACATCTCTTTAAATGCTCCCATTTCACAGGTCCCTGTTTATGTGAGACACCAAGAATTTGATGAGTGTATAACAAATATAATTCCTAGTTTCGAGGATGCTAATTCTTGGGCTGCAAAATTCAGGATGATCTCTGGACGTCCTCTTGATGAGGCAAATCCTATTTTGGATACTCAGTTGGAAATTGGTTCTATGAGGGCGAGAATTGCCGTTATACAAAATCCCCTTAGCCCGGATGGTTTAGCATATTCCATAAGGAGACACAGGGAATCTCCTTGGACGCTACCTCTTTTTATAAGAAATAAAATGATAAATCCTCTTGCGGCAGGTTTACTTAGCTTTATGGTTGATGGAGCTAGAACAATTTTGGTCGCAGGAACTAGGAGTTCAGGAAAGACTTCTCTTCTTGGAAGTCTTATGCTGGAGATAAATCCAAAATCTAGGATAATAACTGTGGAAGATTCATTGGAATTGCCTGTAGAATCTCTTCGTAAGTTAGATTTTAATATTTTGAGAATGAAAGTGAGATCTGCCTTATTAAAAACTACAACCGAAGTGTCTGCAGATGATGGTATTAGGACTAGTCTAAGATTGGGAGATAGTTGTTTGATAGTTGGTGAAGTGAGAAGCGTCGAGGCAAAAGCACTTTATGAGGCCATGAGAGTAGGGGCTCTTGCGAATGTTGTAGCAGGTACTATTCATGGTGCAAGTCCGTATGGTGTTTTTGATAGAGTTGTCAATGATCTGGGGGTGCCCGCGACAAGCTTCAAAGCAACAGATATTATTGCGGTAGCTAATCCAATAAAGTCTGCAGATGGTCTTCACTCTTGGAGAAGGTTGCTTCAAATTTCCGAAATAAGAAAACATTGGAGTGTAGATCCAATAGAAGAAAAGGGATTTGTGGACTTAATGAATTATAATGTTGAAAAAGATGAACTTGAACCAAGCGAGGACTTGATTAATGGTGAGAGTGAAATCATAAAAGATATTGCATCCAAAGTAAAAGGTTGGGCAGGGAATTGGGATGCAGTTTATGATAACATTTTACTTAGGGCAAAAATAAAGAAGGAAATAGTGGATGCTGCCGAGAAAAACAATCTTCCAGAGATTTTAGAAGGGGAATTTAATAAGCTATCTAATCATATTTTTCATGAAATCTCGAATGATACTATAAAAGAGATTGGGCTTCCTCTAGGTGAAAAAGTTTTTCCAAGATGGCAAAAATGGTTGAATTCCGAGGTGAAGAAGAGAAGACTTTAAGAGATTTTTGGGAGATTTATTGCTTTTAGTGTTTGGATAAATTTTAAATACCGCTTTTTATCGATTTACTTATGGCTCAGGTTCCAGATTCAGTCTTAGATTATCTTAAAAAAGGTGTTGATAGGGGATTTAGTCTTGATGAACTTTCTAGAAATTTATATAAGGAAGGGTGGTCCAAAGACCAAATTGAAGCTTCTTTACAAGAATTCTACAGAAGGGATGCATCTGGTTTTGATACTCCTCCTCGACCAATTCCTTTAAATAATTTTAAAGGTTCTGAGAAAATTCAGGGCATTCCCCCTCTTTTAAATGTTGCATCTATCCTTTACTTTATCTCAGGGGCTTTAATGGTGGTAATACCTATACTTATGCTTGTTGCAGGAGCTTCCTTTTTTGGAGGTCTTGGTGCTTCGATAGGGGGGTTTTAGGGGGATTTTTGATAGTTATTCTTTTACCCTTTATTATTTCTTTTGTTCTTGCTGTAAAATTGAGGAAAGGTAGAAAGTGGGCAAAAATAGTTTCTTTGATTTTTGCAATAGCTGGAGTTCTCTTCGGAGTTTCTTCTTTGTTTAGTAATTCTGTTGCATTTCCAATTATTAGTCTTGTAATAAATGCTTTTATTGTTTGGGCGCTTCTTTTTGATAAGAGTACGAAGGAGTTTTTCAGCGCCTCTAGGTAGCGGAGGGGATTAAATTTAAATATGTTAAAGAATTGTTGGTTTTAATATGAGAAAAGGGAATTCTTTCAAAGGGGTAATTTTTGTAGTTATATCTTTGTTCTTGTTATCTTCTTTTGTCTCAGCAGGTTTTTTTTCTAATGTTTTTGGAAGACTTACGGGAAATAGCATAGGGATTTCTGGGGGGTCTAGTTACTGCAATGCTCTCTCTTGTGTGTTATATGACGAGGGAGAGGTATCTTTCCTTGAGCAAACAGTTTTAATCTCATACATCGATTCTGAGAGCGTTGTTTTAGATTTTAATGGGCGTACAACAAATAAGTTAAAGGTTGGAAGTATTTATGTTCAAGAAGGTATTCAAATTGAAGTTAAAGAAATAAAATACGATTCTTTGGGAAGTTCATTTATATTGTTTGA
>NJDN01000020.1 GCA_002254395.1 Candidatus Pacearchaeota archaeon ex4484_71 | reverse complement strand
TAAATTTAAAGTCATGAAAAAATTTGTTTATTTATTTTTGAGTATTTTTCTAATTTCTTTGGTTCTAAGTTCCTGCGGTACTAAGCCAAAATACAAGGGACCAAATTTCTCGGAATCGAAACCTGTAGCTTTTTCAGAAGATCAAATAAATTCTGCCCTCTCGTTATTTAGTCTTCTGTTGGTTGTTTTTGAAGATCAAATAACTAACCAAGGATACTATGGAGATGAAGAGATAGGTGTGTTTTTTGAGCTATTGGAGGTTACTGATGACCCTATTGTTGTACTAGTATATATGGGGACGCTAGATAGAATGGGATGCTTTTATCTAAGAGGTCTTTGTATAATGAAAGAAGATGTCTTAATCTCAAAGTTGGAGGACATGGAGATGGCGAGTCTTCTTCTTATGAATATACAATCTATAATGGATAGGGAAAGCTTAATTTACAAAAGATATGTTCCTTTGTTAAAGAATAAGCTAAAGGAAGAAAAAACAAGAGAAGAGAGGGTCAAGGGCAAGGAGGTGTCCTTTTGAGTTGCCCTTTGATTGATTATCTTTTTTCACAAGAAACATGTTTGTTTTGTTTCTCTCTGGAAGGCTTCTCCTTTATCGTTATGGGTTGGAGTCACGCGGGTGGTTTTTGTTTGGAATTAACGGGATGGTGCCCCTCGCCTATACTCAAGGCCGCCCGCATTTTTTAGAATACTTATTTAATTAACAAAATTTATAGGAGGAAAAATTATGTTCTTGAAATTTTTAAAAGTTATTTTGCCCCTTGTCCTCATTGTTCTGGGAATTATCTTTGTATACTTCTTCTTCGATGAAGGAATGTTTTGGGGATTTCCAATAGGAGTAGCATCTATTGTCTTAGGATGGCTAATCTATGCGTTCGGTGATCGGTTGAAAGATAAGGAAAATAATAAATCTAATTGATATGGTCTCTTCCGATATGTACAGCTTTTTCGCAGTTTGTGATTTTTTAGCAATTTTACTGGCTTGGGGGGTGGTTCTTTTTATGGTAATCAGTTTTTTAGGGATGTTCTTTGGCCTTTCATCAGAGGAAAAGGAAAACTTCTTCAAGTCATGTGTTCTTCTTGCAATCTATTCTTTTATGTTTGCAATTCTATGTCACTTCCACTTTTTTTTATGAAATAAAAATGACTTAGTCATTAGGTGGTTTAAATCACGGGAGGATCTTCGGCCTAAGAACAAATGGAAATCAAAAAACAAAAATGCCCTTGTTCACAATACAGATCCTCCCTTTTATTCCCTCGTAGCTCAGTGGCTAGAGCGTTTGGTTCATACCCAAAAGGTCACAGGTTCGAATCCTGTCGGGGGAGCAATTTGAAATTAACTTAATTATTAACTAAATTTAAAGTCATGAAAAAATTTGTTTATTTATTTTTGATCGCTTTTTGCTTTTATGGTCCCTTAAAAGCCCAGCAAGAAGCATTAATTGTATCCGCACAAGATTCCGTATTTCTGAAAGAGGATGGTTTTTATGTAGATACTGTTTTTGGGGAAAGAGAAGGCCCCGAAGGATATGACCTCATAGAAAAAGTCATAAATAAAAGAGAGATTGCAATAGTCTCACAAGTTGTTGATTCTTCCACTTTTTTAGGAGCGAGTAATCGGATTGTGGCAGTAAAAAGGTATGAGGTACAAACTAATGTTAGAGAAGTTTTGGATACTTTTCCGAGCGAAATTCCAAATTATGTGGCGAGTGAAATTTATAGACTGGATGGGAAAAAATGCATTTTTAGTAAGACCAAAAGACAGGAAATCGTAAAATCTTTTTTTCCTTTTAGGATTTTTACGAAAAATTCTTACAAAGAGGCCTGGAGGGAAGAAGATGGAAGTTGGAAGCTTAAGGAGGTTTTTGAGGAACCTGTTGAAAAAGATTTAAAGGTGCTAGACTTTGCAATAATTTATGTTCTATTGGCATCCATTCCGATTTTCCTTATTTTCGCTGGTTTTTTTCACGAGTATTACGGAGATTATGATTTTAGTGCCCTCTCTTATTTTGTAAAAAAAACAAGTGTCTTTTGGAAGTATCAGTTTATAGTTCTTATTGCTTTGATTTTAGATTTTATGTGGGCTTATTACTTGCAAGAACATATTTTTGTTAGATGGGTATATGCTTTTGGGGGAATAAATCTCTTTTTAATCATAATAGTTTTCCTTTCACCCCTTTTTGAAGACTTATTTCCTTACACAAGGTATAAAGGAGAGCGAGCAATAGAGAGCAAAAATATCTTCCTTTTCATAGCAAGAAAGATCAAGGCAGGAGCAATTCTGGGGTATGGCTTTGTTGCAGTAATTTTCTTTATTAGTTTATTGTTTTTTTATCCCTTGGAATTCTCTCTGCCTGAAGAGTCCTCTAGGGAACCCTTTATTTTCTTTGTAGTTTGGATTTCAGTGTGGTATCTTATATCAATTATAATTGCAGTTGTGAGAAAGAAGATTTCAAGAAGCAAAAAAAAGGCACTTGAAATAAGCACAGAGAAATCTGAGGAGAGGACAAGCTTGAATGAGATCAATCTTTAAAACAATTTAATTTCAATCAAATGTTAATCTTAATCTTTAGTATCTTGTTTGGAGCCAAAGTCATTTTGTTCTTTGTCAAGAATTTGGTAATTGAAGACTTCGTAATGGGAAGGTCGAGGCACAAGAAAAAGAAAATGCCCAAGGGACCTTCCAAAGTGATGCCTGACAACCAGATAACTTGGATTGCGCATGGTAAGGGGCCATGTTTGCAAACGATGACTACGCTTTATAAAGAGGCCTCAATGCCTTTATGGTTACGGGCCTCTTTTGACTCTCTCTTTCAATTCACAAAAGGATTGATGTCCCAAAATTGTGAAAACGAACAAACATCAAATTTAAAATTTCTAAAAAACAAAGTTATGAGAAAAATTTGGATTTATTTTCTAAATTATCCCTTGAAAACAGAGTTAAAAGGAAAAGACTCGTGTTTTAAGGCCCAAGTAACCCGGTGACATGAAGAACTTCAGAAGATGGACTGCACATGGTAAGGGGCCATGGATTGCAGCTAGGAAATATGTTTCGGTGATTTTTCAAGAACTTTCAGATCCACTCTCTTGAAAATCATAGCAACCCTAATATAATGTCTTGTTTATTTCTTAACCTATGACGGTTTTGAATGTACGTAATCGGGGGAATTTCTAAATAAGATCTTCCCCCACTTTAATTTTTAAAATTACCAGATAGAATCTGGAAGATCAAAGTCAAATAAATTTCTAACTAAAAATTTTTGAAGATGAAAACGCAAGTTTCATTAAGTCCAAGTCAGATTGTTGGCATTGCAGCAGTCATTGTTACGGTAGTTGTTCCGGCCATAATTACGATTATTGGAGCTCTGAAAGGGTTTCATACTCTTTGGCCAGGATGAGAATTGATTTCAAAAAAATTCTCTCCGCATAAAATTTTGTGATTTATAAAAAATATCCTCCATCTCTATTGGTCGAGGATATTTTTTTTGCAAAATTTCTCGATTAAAATATTTTTTTTGCAAAATTTCTCGATTAAAATATTTTTTTTGCAAAATTTTTGTCAGAAAAATAGATTTTTATATTTTTTTTGCAATTTTTCCAAGATCTTTTTTCAATATTTCCAAGGATTTCTTGAAGATTTCCTTCGGTTCTAGCTGTCCAAAGCTTTCGACACTTATAATCAGATTGTTGGTGTCTTTCACTTCTGCCTTTTTTCCTTCCTTTAATGAAATTCCCTCACAAAAGTCAATTAAGGACTTACTTTTATCGTCCAGAATTATTATTTTATCTCCCTTCTCCTTTATTTCTGCATCTGGAAATGTTTTTCTTACTTCTTCTAAAAATTCTTTACCCATTGTAATTTCACTTTCATTTCTATATGTTATGATCCCCGGAGAAAACTTTGCATGCTCTTTTCCAATCCCTTGTTTAACAATTGCTTTAATACTGATTTCTTTTCCTTCGTTTAAAACAGTAATAGGAATTTTATCGTAAACTACTTCTACATCTCCTTTTAAATCGCCAGAATAAACTGGGCCTGGTTTCTTTACTTTCAGCTTCAATACTTTTTCATCTCCTTCTTTAAGAGATTTATCGAATTTTAAAGGGATTAAACCCATTCTGTGAGCTATTGTCTCGTCGTATAGAGCGCTATTGTTTCTTGAAATCTCTACCTCATCTATGGCAATTGTTGGAATTTGATTTATGTTCCTTCTTATAGAATTAGCCAAAGTTTCATTTAGCTTTGCTCTGAATACTAGTTTGTTTTCCTTTTTTTCTATTATTTCCATTTTTTTATACTTTTTTTAGTGGTTTTAAACTTATGGTCTCCTTCCTCTTCTTCCACCTTTCTTCTTAGGTCCTCCTCTTGGGAATCTTGTAGTGTCGAGGATGTTTAGGATTTTAAAACCTTCTCTTGAAAGGCTCTTTATTATCGCTGACGCTCCAGGTCCTGGCGCAGGATTTCTTGTCTTCGCTCTTATTCTAACATAAAGTGACTTAACACCTAAATCTTTTATATTTTCACTAATCCTTTTTGAGATAAACATTGCAATAGTAGGGTTTGCCTTAAGCCTGTCGTGTTTTGTAACCATTCCACCTGTAACTTTTGTTATTGTTCTCCCCGACATATCTGTTACGTGAACTATTGTATTGTTAAAGGAAGTATAAATATTCACAACTGCTTCCGCTTCTTTTACAGAAGTTATCTTTTTTTTGTTTGTAGTTACTTCTTTTGCTCCCTCTTTCGGTTTTTCTTTCTTTTCAGCCTTTTCTATTTTCTTTTCTTCTGTCATTCTTTACTTTCCTCGGTTTCTTTTGTCTTTTTTACTTTTTTCTTTTTTAGGGTTATTTTGTCTTCTTTCGAAACTAGAACAATGTATGAAGGACTATCAACAACTTTTCCGTCGACCATGACTTTTTTATGAACAATATATTGTCTTGCAGCTTTTACCGTCGGAGCCAATCCTTTTTCCGCGATTACAGTTTGAAGTCTTCTCTTAAGATAATCTCTTTTATCCAGTGCCAAAACATCTCCAATTGAGTTAACTTCTAATCCCATTTTTTTAAGTCTATCAAAAAGAGCATTTTGTTCTTCTTTTCCGGCACCAATCAATTTTTTAGCTTTCTCTCTCATAGATTTTATTTTTGCATCTGCTCTCCAGATCTCTCTCTTATTTTTTAAGCCGAATTCTTTTTTTATCTCTGCTTCTTCTTCGATTCTTGCCTTGTCAAAAGGCCTTTTAGGTCTTGAATAAACTTTATGTTTTCTCTTCATTTTTTATTTTTCTTCTTTATTCCTGCCCCTTTTCTCCTATTTCTTCTGAAGTTGCTCTTCGTCCTTTGTCCCCTTGATGGGAGGTTGCTTGAGTGTCTTAGTCCTCGATAACTCTTTATTTTTTTAAGCCTTTTTATATCAAATTCTGTTCTTAATTCAAGATCAGATCCTAGGAGGTGTCTGTCTTCTCCAGATTCAAAATCGTTTCTTCTATTTTGAAGGAATGTTGGAATCTTTTTTTCTTTAACTAATTCTTCTATTTTTTTTATCTCTGCTTCGCTAAGAAGTCCTATCTTCTTTTTCTTGTCTAAATTCAAAGAGCTGCAGATTGCATTTGCAAATGACCAAGAAATTCCCTTTACCTTTGACAATCCGGCGTATACGCTCATTTTACCCTCGACATCAGTGGATAGGATTCTTATAACTCTATCTTCATGTTTCTCTTGCACTTGTTTTTTCTTATTTTCTTTACTCATCTTACGAATAAATTGTACCTTTCAATATTTGTTAGTTCCTGTATTATTCTCTTCTCTACCGCCTTTTCGGGGTCGGGTAGGTTTGGAACTCTATTTTTCATGTCTTCAAAAGACTCGAATTTTTTTTCTTCCCTTTGCTTGAGTATTTCTTGCATGTGTTTTTTTCCCAAGCCCGGAATTAATTCAATTTGATGGAGTCTTTTATTTATTGGATCTGCTTTGTTAAAGAATTCAACAAATTCTTTCTCAGAGCTTTTCAGGAGTTCTCTTACAGTCTCTTGTAGCTGGTTTTTAGCAGCTTCTGTAAGCTTTTCCCGTTTTAATCTTCCAAGGATATATGAGATCTTATCTCTCTTTCCCTCTCCTATGTAAACTCTTTCTCCAATCTCCAATGCTGTTCCTCTCCTAGGCACTAGTTCTAGAAGAGTAAAATTTTTTTCACCAATAGCTTGAGCTAAAGGTAGCATTTTTTTCTCTAGAGGATAACCATTCGGTAAATATTCCAATATTATTGCATATTCTTCTTTCATTTTCTTTATTTTGTATCTTTAATTGCCTGAAGGATTCCATTTGTTTCGTTTTCATCCAAATTCGCTTCTTGTACGATCTTATTTAATTCTTCCTTGTCTTGAGGAAGCAAATCAATTATTTTTGATATGTGTTTGTCGTTTATTTTTATTATTTCTAAGTCTTGTATTCTTTTTCGCAAGTCCTTCGCTTTTTCGGGAGTCATTTTTGTAAATCCTTTTATGAATCCTTTTATGGAATCATCTTTTACATATTCCGACACTTCGGCCAAGCTCAATGGTTTTTGGTTGTGTATCATTTTAGTTTGTTATTTTTAATTTTTTTAAGTGTATTGGAGATATAATGTACTCTTTTTCTTTCGTCTGATCTTTCAATAAGACAACATAGCTCCTTCCTTTCTTTGCTTTTATTTTTCCGGATCTTCCTTGCAGTCTTTTAGGGAAATTTAACTTTAGAGATTTTTCTATCACTATTGCAACGTTATCTCCTTCCTTGAGTTTTTGGAAGTATCTACTGAGTTTTAGTTTCCCTTTCTCTCGGATTTTTTTCTTTAAAGCCATGCATAACGAAGAAAATTCCCCTTTAAAAAACTTATCTTTTACAGGTTTTTATCCTTATTTTTCCTATATTTTATCAGAAATTTCAGCAGGATTCATGTTTGTGCTGCACAAGTCGTCATTGCTTCTTGCGTCTTCCATGTTTTGGACGATTGCTTTAAACATCTTTTCTCCCCAGACTCCAATTCCGCACTTCTCGCAGAAATCGACTACACTATCATCAGAAATTTCAGCTCCGCAATAAATACACTTCTTTGCCATCTTCCCTCTTTTAACAATAGGGGAAAGA
>NJDN01000003.1 GCA_002254395.1 Candidatus Pacearchaeota archaeon ex4484_71 | reverse complement strand
TGTTTAAGAAAAAACATTAAAATTTTAAATTCTGTTTTTGTCAAACCTAAACTGCATCTAATAACCTCTTCTATATCAAATTTCTTACATGCAAAATCAATCATATAAAATTCACCGATTTAGAATATATAATTTTTTCGGGGGGAAGTAATAAAATATAAATACCCTTTTCACCGATTTAAAATATGCTTTACATTATGAAAATAATTCTTGGATTTGCAGTGCTTTTATTGGGATTTCCCATTGGAGATTTACTAGCAAGGTATACTTCTGAAGAATTAGATGCTTGGAGAGGACTATTCAAAATTCTTATCTTAATTTCCATGGGGGGTGCGATTATAGGACTCATCCTAAAAAACGACTTTTTATTATTCAGCTCCTTATTTATCAACATTGTTACAAGTAGAAGTCTAAAAAAACAAAATGTCAAGAAAAGGATAAAAAAACCTTCAAAACATTAAAGTGATTCTTGATGATAAATGTATTCACTTGAACAAGTGTTATAATTGACTCTTCTTATTCTCGGAGGAGTGAAAAAGTTTTTGATATCTTCCCAAAATATTTTTCCTATAATCTTTCTTCTTTCCCCTCTATTCAATTCCTTCCAATAGAACACTTCTTTTTCCAAACTCCTTCTTCCAGGAGAAGTCGCACTCTCTCTTACCTTCATACTTTTTAGAATCTTCGAATTTTCAGGGGAGTTCCCTATTATGGCTGCTCCCTCTCTCGCCATTGACTCTAAAGACTCTTGAACAACCTTTAAATAATACTCATCTGGGTTTGATTTTTTAATTGTCTCAAGAATTTCATACATTGATTTTGGTTCATCCTCACTGCCCACAATTCTTTCTATAACCTTATGTGAACTTGCTAACGGATTAAAATGATAATACCTTTCCTTTGCCATTCCCGACCACATAAATACAAAATTTTTAGATTTATATCTTTTTCTGTATTTTTTTATCTAAATCAAATTTCGGAAAATAAGATAAGTTTTAAAACTGGTCAACTATTACAAACTTTATGTTATATATCATAGGATTGGGATTAAATGTTAGAAGCATCTCAAAAGAAGGTCTTGATGCAATTTCTAGATGCAAGAGAATATATCTTGAAAATTACACGGTGGATTTCCCATATACCCCTCACCAGTTAGAGGAAATTGCGGGAAAAAAAGTCTTGCCCGCCGATCGAGACAAAGTAGAAAGTTTGGAAATCGTTGACGAGGCAAAAAAATTAAATGTTGCCCTCCTAGTTTATGGAAGCCCCTTAACAGCCACCACCCACATCTCTTTAATTCAAGAAGCAAAAGAACAAAAGGTAAAATGTCAGATACTGTATAATGCTTCCATATTCGATGCTGTTGGAGAAACTGGATTGCAGTTATACAAATTTGGAAAAGTCGCTTCAATGCCTGCATGGAAAAAAAGTTTTCACCCAGATTCTTTCATGAAGATTGTGCAGCAAAACCTTAGTCAAGAAGCCCATTCACTAATCCTTGTAGACATTGGATTGAATTTCCAAGACGCCCTCTACCAGTTAGAAGAATCCTCAAAAAAATATGGAGTTCCGTTAAAAAAGCTGGTTGTCTGTCAAGCTCTAGGAACTGAAAGAAACAAAGTACATTATAAAACATTTGAAGAGTTGAAAGAATTCTCTGGAGTTAGAAAACCATACTGCATAATAATTCCGAGCAAACTACATTTTTTTGAAAAAGAATTTTTAGAAAAGTTGTGAGGTATTGAATAACTTTTAAAAACATGTTCTTCTATTGAAATTAATGACAGACATCAATGAAATTGAAGAAGGAATTATAAAATTCTGGAAGGAAAAAAAGATATTTGAAAAATCATTGGAAAAGACCTCCAAAGGAGATCCTTATATCTTTTATGATGGACCCCCCTTCGCCACAGGCCTTCCACATTACGGACATTTATTGGCGTCAATTTTGAAAGATGTATTCCCCAGATTTTTCACTATGAAAGGCAGGTATGTCAAAAGAAATTGGGGGTGGGATTGCCATGGATTGCCTGTAGAAAATATTGCGGAAAAAAATTTGAAAATAAACTCGAAGGATGAAATTGAAAAAATGGGAGTCAAGAAATTCAACAACTTTTGCAGGAGTAAAGTTATGGAATATGCAGATGAATGGGAAAAATATATTGACCGTGTAGGGCGATGGGTGGATTTTAAAGGAGGCTACAAAACAATGGACAGAGATTATATCGAATCGGTTTGGTGGGCATTCAAACAATTGTATGAAAAGGGCTACCTCTATGAGGGCGAAAAAATACTTATGTATTGCCCAAGATGCTCAACGCCTCTGGCTAAGTCAGAGATTGCAATGGATGATTCTTATAAGAATGTAAAAGACCTGACAGTTGTGGTAAAATTTAAACTGAAAAACATGAAAAATACTTTTGCAATTGCTTGGACCACAACCCCTTGGACTCTTCCTTCGAATTTAGCATTGACCGTGAATCCTGAATTAACATATTCTTTTGTTAAAGATAAAGATGGAAACACATACTTAATGGCAAAAGAACTGATTAGTAAATTCTACAAATCAAAAGAAGAATACAAAATAGAAAAAGAAGTAAAAGGAAAAGAATTGGAGGGTGTGGAATACGAACCTCTTTACCCTTATTTTAAAGATACTTCTAATGCATTCAAAATAATTCTTGGAGATTTTGTGACTGCAGAAGATGGAACAGGAATAGTTCATACTGCTCCTGCGTTTGGAGAAGAGGACAACGCTATCTGTAGAAAATACAAAATACCAATGGTGCAACCTGTTGATGAGAGAGGCAGATTTACTGAGGAAGTAAAGGACTATGCGGGAAAATTTGTTCATGATACAAATGAAGAGATAGTTGTTGATTTAAAAAAATCTGGGAAAGCAATCCTTTCAAGAAAAATGGAACACGAATATCCTTTTTGTTACAGATGTGGAACGAAATTAATTTATCGTGCTCTTCCTGCATGGTTTGTTGATATTCAAAAGATAAAGAAAAAACTTCTAAAACTTAACAAAAATATAAACTGGATTCCAGAGTTCTTAAAAGAAGGAAGAATGAAACATAATATTGAAACTGCCCCTGATTGGAACATAACACGAAATAGATATTGGGCTACCGCAATTCCAATTTGGAAATCTCCTTCTGGAAAAGTGAAGGTAATTGGGTCGATTGAAGAATTGAAAAAATATGCAAAGAATCTACCCGGAAAGGAAGTAGACTTACACAAAGATTATTTGGACGATGTAAAACTAGAAATAAATGAAGAAGAATACACCCGAATTCCAGAAGTTCTCGACTGTTGGTTTGAATCCGGAGCAATGACTTTCGCACAGTTCCATTATCCATTTGAACAGAAAGAATACTTTGATAAACATTTTCCTGCCCAGTTCGTTACAGAGTATATCGGACAAACAAGAGCATGGTTCTATTACATGATGGTCTTATCTGCAATTCTCTTTGACAAAATTCCTTTTGAAAATGTGCTCACCACAGGGACTATACTTGCGGAGGACGGACAAAAGATGAGCAAATCAAAGGAAAATTTTCCCGACCCTTTGAAAATTCTTAAAAAATATGGCGCAGACACCCTTAGATTTTATCTCTTGCAGTCTTCAGTTATGAATGCGGATAACTTTAATTTCTCTGAAAAAGGGGTCGAAGAAATATATCGAAAAGTTTTAGTGCTTTTGTATAACGTCCACAACTTTTACATGCAAAATAAAGAAGATGATGATAAAAATTTCAATGCCCCAAAATCTCTAAAAAATAGGTGGATTTTAAATAGGGTAGAGGAAATGCGAGATGCTGTCGAGTCAAATTTGTTTAAATACAATACAATAAAGGCAACAAACTCTATAAGAGATTTTATAGATGATCTATCAACATGGTATGTTAGGAATACCCGTGAAAAATTCAACAACAAAGATCCAGAAACAAAAAAGACACTTTACAAAGTTTTGGAAAAAACATCAAAAATAATTGCTCCAATAATGCCTTTCATTTCAGAAAAAATATTCCGTGAATTAACGAGCGATAGTTCCAAGGAATCTGTCCACTTAGAAGAATTTCCAAAATCAGAAAAAGTAAAAATTAGCGAAGAAGAAATTAAACAAATGGAAGACATACGAAAGTTGATATCAAAGGGCCTAAAAGATAGAGATCAGAACAAGAGGGGATTGAAGTGGCCTCTTGCGAAAGCAACAATATCTTATAATAATGAGATAGCCCCAGAATTAAAAGAGATAATAATTTCTCAACTTAACGTTAAAGAACTTGAAGTTAAAAAGAGTTCTGGTGAACCAGACATTATTCTCGATTTTAAAATAACCCCTGAACTAGAGGCGGAGGGCTACGCGAGAGAGATTTCTCGAAAAATCCAAGCATTCAGAAAAGAGATGGGATTCAAAAAAGAAGAAAGAATCACGATAAAATTACAGATAAATAAGGAATTTTCAAAAATTATTGAAAAAAACCTGGAATCTATAAAAGAACGTACCAATTCTAAGAAAATTGAAGTCTCCGAGGGGAAAATAAAAGATTGTAAAGGCCAAAAAGAGTTTAAAATCAGAGAAAACACCGGAATAATCTACATCTGTTAAACTTTAGAGAAGTAACACTGCATAATTACCTTTGCAAGATAGCAATCTTTAAAAAGGAAAAAGACAATAATAAGATATGATAGTTAAGGAAGAATTTCTAAGCAGGCTGCGTAAGATTTTTGATTTGAACCTTTATGAAGTAAAGGTCTGGACGGCTCTTCTTTCAAGGGGAACTTCCACCGCAGGAGAATTGAGCAATATATCGGATGTTCCAAGGTCAAGGACGTATGATATTTTGGAGAGTCTTGAGAAGAAAGGATTTATAATCATGAAGGTAGGTAAGCCTATAAAATTTGTTGCACTTAAGCCTCAAGAGGTTGTAGAGAGAGTAAAGAAAAATCTTATGGTTAAAGCTAAAGAGAGAACGCAAAGGTTGGAAAAATTAAAAGGAGATGAAGTTCTCGAAGAATTGGATTCTTTATTCACTAAAGGTGTAAAGTTCGTCGAACCTTCTGATCTTTCAGGAAGTCTTAAGGGGAGACAAAACCTATATAATCATTTAGATATGATGGTGAGAGATGCTGAAAAAACAATAACAATCGTGACAACAGCGGAAGGAGTTAATAGAAAATTAGAAGCACTTATGCCAAGTCTAGAAAAAGTTAAAAGAAGAGGTGTCAAAGTAAGAATTGCTGCCCCAATAGATAAAAATAACCTTAAAGTTGCGAGGGAATTCAAAAAGGTTGCAGAGGTGCGAAATATGCAAAACATAAAAGCAAGATTCATAATTATCGATGGAAACCAGTTGATGTTTATGCTTCTTGATGATGAAAAATTCCATCCGAATTACGATGTTGGGGTCTGGATAAATACTGAATTCTTTGCAGGGGCTCTGGAACAAATGTTTGAGTTAGCTTGGAAAGAGATGAAGTCTGTTAGATAATTCTAGATTGATTTTTAATTCAAAAATTTTATATACTTCTCCACATTTTAGATGACATGCCCACAAAGATTTTCCCATATTATGTTTCTTGGGGAGGTGAGATTCCAGAGAAGCTGAAGAAGGAATTTTATTGCTCTGAATCCCCAAGAGAGGTGTTAAATAATTTATCCCAGAGATTTCTGATTCATAGGTATAAAGATTTGAACGTTACATTTCCATATATCCCAGAAAGACTAAAAAAAGATACAAAGTCAATTCTTTTTGGGGGGATAGGAATAGAAGAAATAGATACTGAAAGAACCGGACTCAGCGTGAATAGAGGTTTGGAGGAATTAACACTAAATTTTCCAGAAGCAAACCTTTCATACAAAGAAAAAGAGGAGATAATACATCGAATGATTCTCGAAAATTTCATCGATACAGAAATTTTGGGGGGAGGTTATCTACTCGAGGGCCCTGGAAGAAGAACTATTGATGAAAAACCAGACAAACAGAGAGCGATAAATTATTTTAAAACAAGGAAAAAAAGGAAAGATGAGGAAAAGGAGAGAGAAATAATACAAGCAATAGAATATTCAAGCGCCATATTGGGTAGAGAAATAGGACTGAAAACACTAGAAAGAATGTCTAGAAAAGTAGAAAAATCTGTCCCAAAAGAAGTAGACCCTGTGAGAGTTGTATTTGCAACACTTGTGCCATCAAAATACAGGAAAGGAACCATGTTTTGGCAAGATTAATTATCCTAAAGAATATAAAAATTATAAACAAGTTCTTATAAGAAAAATGTATGCCTTCAAAGAAAAATCTTATTGAGGTTGAATGCCCCCTTTTAAACAAATACGGAACAGAAAAACTAATTAAAGAATCTGGAGCAAAATTAGAAAAAGGATTAGGGTTAAAAGTGCAAATATTTCTCGGAAAACACCCTCCATTAATTACAAGAGAGAAATCCTCTGGAACACAGATAATTTGCCCACATTACGGTGTGGGAAAAACTTCAATAGATTGTGATATAACTTCTAACTACTGTATTTACTCTGATTTGAATAAGGATTGAACAACTTTTTCTAACTCTTCTACTTCTTTTGCTTTTATCATTTCATTCCGTATTTTTCTTGAACCCCTCACGCCCTTTGTAAATTGCATCGCGTGAAATTTTATCTGTCTAAAAGGAAGGCCGTACTTTTTTGCCAAGTCTAGATAGTTCTCAAATTTTCGCTTAAACTTTTTGTTGCCAGAAATCTTAGAAAAAATTTCTGGATGACCAATCGCCGCTCTACCAATCATGACAAAATCAAACTTCTCAAGAAAACTTTTATAATTTTTTTCGCCCACATTTCCGGAATAAATAACTGGTATCGAAGAACTTTTTTTTATCTCTAATGCAAAATCTAAATCTGGCTCCCCCGAATATCCTTGTTCTCTTGTTCGAGGATGTATCGCTATTGCATCACAATATTTTTCAGCAATTTCTAGCACTTTAAAAGAGATGTCTGATTTTCTTATCTTAACAATCAAAGGTTTCTTGGTAGAACTTCTCATTTCTTTCAAGATCTCTTCAATTAGCTTTATATTCTTAAAATAAGAACCATATCCTTGTTGCCTCGCGGTCGCGGCAGGACACCCGAGATTAAAATCCCATCCACTTACTTTTGAATCATATTTCTTCATGAATTTTTTAATTCCCCTTTTGGAAGTTGCAAAAATTTGCAGGATAGGTTTGTCTTCGAGATTTTGCTTTCTTGGATCTAGAGGACTGGTGAGAGGGGTCCAAGTTAATCCTGCCCCTGCTTCCTTACATAAGAGGCGAAAGGCAATATCATTTACCTCCTCCATGGGCGCCAGAAAAACTCTATTCTTCAGATTTAGTTTTTCAAATCTGTTTGCCATTTAATTTTCAACAAAAAGAAGTTTTTATTTTTTCTTTAAATGAATATCCATCTGGGGGAAGGGGATTTCTATTTTGGCTTTGTTTAAAGCGTCATATATTCTTGTATTCGCTTCATCAATTGCATCAAATCTATTTTCAAAACTTTCAACAAAAAAGAATGCCTTAAAATTTAAACTTGAGTCTCCCATTTCTAAAAATTTGACTGAAGGAGAAGGGGCATCAACAAAATGCTTAACCTTCTTTATCTCAGATAAAACTATTTTTTTTACTTTGTTTATGTCAGAACCATAAGCAACGCCAAAAGGTATCACAACTCTTGATTTTGGCTCGGGTTGTGCAATATTGTGGATATTACTCTCTGCCAACTTTCCGTTCGGAACAACAATTATTTCATTATCAAATGTTTTTAGCTTTGTACTCCTTAGCCCTATCTTTAAAATCTTACCCGTAACTCCATCGGGAAGCGTAACAAGGTCTCCAACCCTGACGCTATTATCTAAAATTATTGATATCCCCCCAAACACATTTCCAAGACTGGACTGCAACGCAAACGCAATTGCAACTCCCCCTATCCCAATTCCTGCAAGGAGGGGACCGATTTGGACCCCCCAATAATTAAGCACTATTAGGAAAATTGCAACAACAAAAATAACTTTTAATGTTCCGGTCGTTAGGTGAAATAGGCCCTCATTTTTTTTGGCAGACTTCTTCTTTGAGACCATCCCCCAGGCTCTTGTCATAATTAAGAAAAATATTGCATAAGCCATGATAAATATTGCAATAAAAATTAAAGAAACAAGAATTCTGTTAACAATGTCATCAATCTTTTGCCCAAACGTAAGTTCTTCTATTGCAACTCTCAATACAACTACAAGAACCAAGAAGGTCAATGGTTTTGACGTTTTTTCTATTATCAAATCATCTAAATCTGTTTTTGTTCTTGAAGTTAATCTTACAATGCCTTTCTCCAGGAAAAAAATAAATGCTCTTATTACTATGAATCCTCCAATAAGAAGAATTGCGAACCTCAAAAAATCATTTACAATAAATTCTTCCAACATTTTTTATTGCCTCTATAATTATATGGAATACTTTTGTTTTTAAGAGTTTTGATTTCAAAACTTACATCTCTTCTAAGACATCTATTCCAAGCAAAAAAAGAGCATTCCCGAGAACTTGTTTAAATCCTTCCACGAGTGCAATTCTAAACTCCTCGCTGTCCGATCCAATAACGGGAGATTCATGGTAAAACTCGTTAAAAAGCTGTGCAAGAGAATAAGCATAACTTGCAATAATTGAGGGATTTAATGAGTGATACGACTTTTCGACAATATCCGGAAAATCTGAAATTTTTCTTACCAGAGCTTTTTCTTTTTCCCCCAATTTTTTAGGGACAAACGAGGGGCTCTTTTTTGATTTGCTAAGAATGCTTGATGCCCTTGCATAGCTATACTGTATGTAAGGCCCTGTGTCCCCTTCAAAATTTATAGACTCCTTTGGATTGAACATCATATTTTTCTTCGCATCTATCTTCAAGAGGAGATATTTTATCGCAGATAGAGAAATTGCAAGACTCCTTTCACGAAGCTCCTTTTTGGATAACTTTGCTCTTTTCTCCAATTCTTTAATTGCAATATCTTGAACAGTCTTGATTAAATCGTCCGCATCTACCACCGTTCCTTCACGAGATTTCATTCTTCCCTCTGGAAGATTAACCATTCCATAGGACAAGTGCTTCATTTTACTCTTAGACCCAATCCCAAGAATTTCCAATATCTTAAACAAAACCTCGAAATGATACTCCTGCTCATTTCCCACAACATAAATCAAATTCTCAAGATTGTACTCTTCAAATCTTAGCTTTGCCAAGTAAATATCCTGGGTTATATACACAGAGGTGCCATCAGATCTCAGAAGAATTTTTTCACCAAGTTTTTTTCCCAAATCTATAAAAATTGAACCATCTTCCTTTTTCTCAAATACTCCTTTCTTTACACCCCCTAAAATTATCTCCTTCCCTTTCTGAAAGATTTTACTTTCATAGTATATCTTATCATGTTTTATTCCAAATCTTTTGTAAGTCTCATCAAAACCCTCTAAAGCCCACTTATTCATCTTTTTCCAGAGCGATAAAACCTTTTTATCGCCTTCCTCGTATTTTTGGAGCATTCTATGAGACAAAACTTCTAAATCCTTATCCTTCTTTGATTTTTCATTAAACAAAACGTAATAATCTCCCACAAAATGGTCTGATTTCTTTTTTAACTTTTCAGGAGTTTTCCCCTCTCCGTATTTTTCATAAGCAGCCATGGATTGACAGATATGAATCCCTCTATCATTGTTCAAGTTTGCTCGTATTACCTTAAGCCCGTTAAATTCCGCGATTCGAGAAATACTCTCTCCAATTGCCATATTTCTTAGATGACCAAGATGAAGAGGCTTATTAGTATTGGGAGATGGGAATTCCACGAGGATTGTCTTCTTATCTTTTGGTTTTGTCAAAATTGCTCCAAACTTTTCTTTCTCCTTTTTTATTTGAGACAATAGATTCTTTGCAAGGGCTTTTTTATCAATAAAGAAATTTACATAGGGCCCAGAGGTCTGGATGTCTTCAAACTCTTCGGGAGGATTTCCAATATTTTTTCTTATCTCTATTGCAATTTCGTTAGGAGATTGTTTTAGATCTTTTGCCAAAAAAAAGCAGGGGAATGCAAAATCTCCGAGATTGATATCTTTTGGAATCTCAAGATATTTTTTTATCTCTTCCGTTTTTACTTTGCTGCCCCCCTCTATGAGGGATTTTTCGATTAACTCAATTACTTTATCTTTCATATAAAATCTAATGAAAACCAATTAATAAGGTTTCCCATGTAAAAAATTTTATAAACAAAGGTGCACTGGTCGAGCCATGGAAAACAAAGTATATGATATTATTGCTGTAGGTGCAGGAGCTGCTGCCCTCTCCGCAGGACTATATGCTGCGCGTTATAAGTTAGACGTCTTATTAGTAGGACACATTCCTGGAGGAACGGGGGGAACCGCCCACGAGATACAAAATTACCCTGGATTTGAAAGCATAGGGGGAATGGAACTTATGAATAAAATGTTGGAGCAAACGAAGAAAAATGGAGCAGAAGTAAAACAAGAACTTGTTAAAGAAATAAGGAAAGAGGGAGATACATTCGAGGTAAGAACTGAAAAGAATACTTACAAATCTAAAAAGATAATCTTTGCAACAGGTAGCGAGAGACAAAAACTTGGACTGGAAGGAGAAGAAAACTACGTTGGAAGAGGAGTGAGTTACTGCGCAACTTGCGATGCAGGATTTTATAGAGACAAAGTTGCAGGAGTTGTTGGGGGGAGTGACGCCGCTTTGACTGCCGCACTGTTACTGGCACAATTTGCAAAGAAAGTGTATATTTTATATCGTAGAGATAAATTCACCCGACCAGATCAAACATGGGTAGAGCAGGTAGAGAAAAATGACAAAATTGAAGTAATGTTTAACACAAAAGTGGAAAAGCTAATAGGTGAAAATGTTTTGGAAAAAGTAGAAATTATTGTTGAGGGTGAAAAAAGAGAGTTAGATTTGAATGGGCTATTCATTGAGATTGGGAGCGCTCCGAACACAGAACTAGCGCAAAAACTTGGTATAGAACTAGAAGGAACAGAAATAAAAGCTGATAAAGATCAGAAAACAAATGTTGAGGGGGTTTTTGCAGCGGGAGATGTTACAAATGGCCCTTTCAAACAAATCGTTACAGCCAACGCAGAAGGAGCAATAGCGGCTTACACAGCATATAAAGAACTGGGAAAAAAGTAAAATGGGAATATCGTCTAAACTATTAGAAATACTTGGGTTCGCAGATATTCTTGAAAGGACTTACATTCCTTTACCAAAAATTAATAGAACTATTGAAAAAGGAAATCCAAAACTATACAACGAAAAACTCCCTCAAAAAGAATACTGTTTCTCTAAAGAACACCAATATGAAAAGACTATCCCTCGGGACGGAAAATAAATTAAAAAGCTTTATTAACCCCAATCTTCTACGCCTAGCATGGCAGAAATAAATAAAGACAACCTGGAAGGTGCTCTTGGAAAAACTCAAAAAGAAGAAACTTCTTCTGAAGAGGCTCCAAAGATGCCAAAAGAAACAGAGATTGGATTCCACCAAGGTGCAATAACCACTCTCGTGAATGAGAGAAATGAGTTGATGAGAATGGCCGGAAATGTGGAAGCAATAATTCAAGCACATGTCAAAAGGCTTGAAGAACTAGGTGTTAAAGTTTTGAACAAGAAAGAGTAATAATTCTAAAAATTAATTAGTTAAATTTTTAAGCACAATTATATTTGAAAATCCAGCGTGGGGGTGCTGGAGTGGTCAAACAGGCAGGACTTAAGATCCTGTAGCTTAGTGCTTACGCAGGTTCGAATCCTGTCCCTCACATTTGAGTCTAAAAATTTTTTAACAGGTATTTTCTTATATATTTATGGAAAAGGATAAAAGAAGAGAGAGAATTATTTTTGCTGTTCTAATAGCATTGGTAATAATAATTAACTACCCTTTTCTCGACGGCTTTTTGAAAAAAACTTTTAACGACTACGAGATTGCTAATGTCACAAAAGTTATAGACGGAGATACTTTAAAAATAGGAAATGAAAGTGTTCGTCTTTTAGGAATAAACTGCCCTGAAAAGGGGGAAAAATTTTCTTCAGACGCAACAGAATTCCTTGCGGAAAAGACATTAGGTAAAACAGTAGAAATAAGATATGGAAAAACGAAATACGATAAGTATCACAGAAAGCTTGGATATGTTTTTATCGACGGAGAAAACGTTAATTTGGAGCTTGTCGAAAACGGTCTTGCAAATACTTATTTTCCATCTGGGAAAAATGAATATTATCCCCAATTCATTTCTGCATGGAGAGAATGTATTGAAAATGGAATAAATCTTTGTAAATATTCCGACGATAAATGCGCGAAGTGTATTGACTTAGCGAACTGGGAGATTACAGAACAGATTGTAGTATTAGAGAATAATTGCAACTTTAGTTGCAACCTAAATGAATGGTCTGTAAAAGATGAAGGGAGGAAAAAATTCATTTTCGGGAACATTACTCTGAAAAGCGGAGAATCCCTCTCTCTCACCCCAAAAGATTTTGGGAAAGAATATGTTTGGACAAAAACAGGGGATACTATTTATATAAGAGATTCTAATAGTCTCTTAGTGCTATGGGAAACCTATTAACCAAGAGTTATTTTGTAACCTTTATATTGTGACGACAATATTCCACTACAATAATGTTTAAAAAGAAAACACTTCTTGAGAAAACATGATTGGAAAAAAGACGACTCTGTTTGTGTTACTTACATTCGCATTTCTATTCATTGGTTTAGGGTTTGGAAGCGCAGTTACAGAATCTTTTTATCCTACATCCGGTTATGATACAACTGGATCTGGAACATACTACTTAACATCTAGTGATTTGGCAAAAGTTGCATCAAGCGATAATGCTATGTATGAAAGTTATGGAAGATGGCCGGGAGATATAAATGCAGAAGAAATTGTTTGGAAATTTTCTCCGAGCATTGATTCCAACGCAATCTTAAGCAATGCAAAGTTAACATTTGAATGGCAAAGGGGATGGTTTATGGAGGATACCGCAAGAATTTGGATATGGGATGAATCACAAAACGATTGGGGTGCAACTATTTGGTTGAATAATCCTTCTGTGAACGAAGACATTACCGAGATAAGAGACCTTTCTTCGTATATAAACTCTGCAGAAGATGTTAATAATCTGGAAATAAAATTCCAAGCAGTAGATGGGCATAACCCAAACTATAGAAAAACTAACCATGATTTAGTAAAGTTAACAGTTACTTACGATTTACCAGACACAACCCCCCCCACTTGTGAATTGGATTACATAAAGAACAAGGTCTCTGACAATGAATACTATTTCAGCTCGCACATATACACAAACGAACCGGGAAATTACTATTTGTTTGGTAGCGCAGAGGATAGTGAATCTGCAATTTCTAGTGTGCAATATAACAGAACAAGTCCAAACGATGACTGGATATGGGATTCCGCTGTTGCTGTTGATGGGGACTTTAATGAATTAACTGAAACATGGGATACTGACTTTAACGATAATGCTTTCATAGAAGGAGAACACACTATTTGCTGTAGAGTTACTGATGACGCAGGAAATGGGCCAGATGGAACAGAGAATTGTGATATCATTTGTGTTGACTCAATCGCTCCAGAAGTGCCTGAAGTAACATTCGACAACCCTTCAGAATGTGTTCCGAATTATATTAACGAAGCTCCAGAATTCTCTTGGACTGACCTTTCAGAGACAGACGAGGGATGTGCACCTATTATTTATGATATAGAAGTTTACTTTTCTGATGGAACTTTGGATTATACCGTTGATGGAACTTCCGAAGTAAGCATGACAATCGCGGAGCCAGAAAATGGTCAAGACTATTACATAAGAGTTAGAGCAAGAGATCTTGCAGGAAACGTTGGAGAATGGAGTGAAAACTCAACACATGTTTATTATGACACTGAAGCTCCTTCTGTTGAGATAACAGGAATGCCTTGGGATGCGGATGAGAATAACGGATATGCTTGGTATAACGATGACTTTAATGTTTATGAATCTGACACTGATAATTTAGGGGTGTGGAAAGTGGAGTACAAAGTACACATTCGTGGTGGAGAAGATATTGTTGACTGGACAGAAATAGAGCCTAACGGAAATTTTTCAGTATTGGTTCCAGAGCAGTGTAACGAGAGTGGATTAAACACCTGTTGGGTTTACAAAAGAGCAATAGATTACGCTTGTAATGAAGAAGAAACGCATAAGGAATATGACATAGACACATTACCACCCGTTACAACAAAAACCGTCTCGGAGCCGAGATATCCTGGAAGATTGTTCAATTGGATAGGCATTAGTTGGGATTTGGACTGGTTTGTAAGAGATGATACGACATTCACTTTAACATGTAATGACCAAAATATGAGCGGGTGCGATGAGACATACTACAGACTTAATTATAACAATGAGGGATGGGGGAATTGGACAGTTTATGAAGGACCCTTCACTCTTGCAAATGATGGAATTTATGAAGTAGAGTATTACTCTGTAGACAACGTTGGAAACGTTGAAGAAACAAACTATGAAGTGGATAAGGTAGACACCCAAGCTCCTACTACTACAAAGACTGAAGATCCTTTGTACGAAGTTGAAACAAACTATAACTTTGATGGTGAGCCCGCCTATACTGTAGCCGGAGAAGATTCTGTTTTGATTTGGAAGGTCGGGGATACGTGGAAGCTAAGATGGACTGATGACTGGAGTGACCACATATGGAGCAAGGTGAGAGTGAGAATAATCACCGAAACACCAATAACAAACTTCCAGAAGTATTCGTATGAAAATGATTGCGAAGGAAACCACCCAGACTGCCTAGAATATGAAGAGGGGAGTCAAATGATAATCGCGGATACATGGGTGGATAGTGGAGAAGACGGTATTGAATTCTCGCAAGAAGATCCTAATGGAATGGTGACTTTTGAAATATACTATGATGGAATTCTCTCGACTGAAAGAGTATTTTTGGGCGAGAATAGAGTTCACCCTGAAACAAATCCTTTCTCTGTCCCAAAAAACAGATGGGTATCTGGAGATACAATCTTCATAATTTCTGCAGAGGACAGTGAAGTAGGAGTTAATAGTATAGAATACTCCATAGACGAAGAGGAATTTAATTATGATTATAACAATACAAGATTCACGCTAGGAAATTATTGCGAAGATGGTTACATAAACCACGAAATAGAGTATACTTCAAGTGATTTACTCGGAAACTACGATGATTTAAAAAAGCAGTTGGTATCTGTTGATTGTCTCCCTCCAGAAATTACAATTTTGAATCCTAATTATGAACAAGAAGAAAACAAGTGTTCACTAAGTGTTGTTTCACAGATATGGGACACACTCTCCGGAGTGAATTCTTCTACGGTGAAAGTAGAATTATTGAACTCAACTGGAGATGTTGTAAGAACAAAGTACCTTGCTAGCAACTTTGAGTCATTCTTCAGCGGAGTTATTGACCTTGACGGATTAGCAGCAGGCGACTACACGGTAAGAATAAGTGCGGAGGATAATGTAGGAAACACTGCTTACTCTGAAGTTCCAATTACTTTATTGCCAGGAGTAACAGTTGAGCAAGTAACTGGTGACTGTAGCATAAACGCTGGGGAAGCTAAGACTTGCACCTTCAACTTCCAAGTATGTTCAAGAGATTCGTCCGCGGTTTCATTGTGGATAAGCAAGCTTTATTCCATACAAGATGGAGAAAGAGTATTGCTTGATGTAATTGACCCTTTCACTCTAAACTCTACAATATCTAACGAGCAGGGGAGTTCTAGTGTTGGATTAAGTGAAGATGGAAGACATCCTCAGACCCTTGAACCATTGAACCTTGTTGATGACAACTGTGAGAAGGTTAATGGAAGGATATACGGAGCATTCACGTTAAGCATGGACTTCAGTGAGAATGATACTGAAATTATAGGATCAAATGAATACTACTTCGATTATGACTTGCAGGCTTACAACTATGACGATGAGTGTTTTTAGGGGGAAAGAGAGTAACAATATCACGATAAAATGAAAAGCCAAAATGTTTTGATGAGATTTTCAATTCTTATGACTTTGTTAGTCTTTACTCTGGGTTTTGCGCTCGCAATAACAGAAACAGGAACTGACAGCGGAACGTTAAAGGTTGGAAGCGGAGATGCGTATACTTGCCAAGAACATTGGGAATGTAGCTGGTCTGCGTGCGTTAGTAACTCTCAGACATATGTTTGTACAGACTTAAATTCTTGTGGAACTACTGATTTAATTCCTGCTAACAATGGCGCAACACAAGAGTGTGGAACCTCTAGCGGTGGTGGAGGAGGCGGTGGAGGATCATCAACAACTTATGGAACTAGTGATAATGATACAACCTCTCAAGAGGGAGATTTGGCAGGAAGCTCAAGTTCATGCTTAGAAGACTGGGCTTGTCAACCTTGGTCTAATGCAGAGGAAGAATGCGGAACAAGAGTTTGTGAAGATTTGAACAGATGTGGAAGTGAAGCTTTGAAACCTTTAGAAGAGAAAGAGTGTGTTTCTACTCGAAGACTTTCTGGATTAACTGGAGCAGTAACTGGAGCAGCAGAGAAGGTTGTTTCCACACCAAAGATTTACATTCCAACGCTATTTGGAATACTTGTAATAGCAGGTGGACTTTTCTTCATCCTTGGTAAAAAGAAGAAAAAATAAGTCTCATTAGTCTATATTTTCAACCCCGTTTTTTGAATTTCTTACTTTGAAAATGCACAAAAAATATAGGAAATAAAACTTTAAAAACCCAAATAATCTTGGATTTATGTAGACTAGATCGGCAGGTTAGCCCCCTGCTCATGTGCAAACGGGCTTTATGGCAGACTACGAGTGGAGTGTGAAAGGTGCGTTGGAGGGTCTTCAATCCTACGTTGACGCCCTGTCCTCTTTGATCTTGTAGGTGCGAACCGGGTCAGGCCTTGATCGGAGCAGCCCTAACCATCTATTAAGGTGCTGAGAGGGTCGCAGAGCCGAGGAAGATTGGAGGTAGCTCTTCAATTGCTCCTGAGCTGTCCACTCGGTCTACACTTTTGAATATTAATTTCTCTGGTATAAAGAGGGATGTGTATTCCTCCAATTGAAAAAACTTAATAAAGACTTTTTTCTTTAAGATTGTATGAATGACAAAAGAGGTCAGTTTTATCTCGTAGCTGCGATGATAATAATTGCGGTAATTATGGGAATTTTTGGTGTCACAAATTACATAAAAAAATCAAATTCTGCAGGTAGCTTAGACAATCTAAAAGAAAAGCTAGATATAGAAATATCAAAAAATATGGAGTATGCATTCGAAAAAGGGCTCACAAGTGAAGAAATGGATACGATGTGGGAAAGCTTCACAGAAATTGAGATAAACAACTCCGACTCTAAAACGAATATCTTATTCTTATTTGGGAACGACAACTCGACAACTGCGAAGGGCATTCAAAGAGATGAGTCGGGAGAGACCGGGAAAGTTTTACCATAACGGGAAATACAATAACAATAACAGATGGGGGAGAAGAACACATATACAATATCCAAAAAGGGCAACATTTTTATTACCTATTATCTAAGAATATTGGTAAAGAAAGAGAGGTTATAGAAGGATGATAAAAAATAAAAGAGGATTGAGTGTGATGGTAAGCTATATCTTACTTATTAGCTTCGCCCTGATTATGGCGGTAATTGTTTTTGCTTATCTTAAGACATATGTCCCTAAAAGTGTGGTTAGTTGCCCGGATGATACTTCTCTATTCATAAAAGATTTTAACTGCTCTAATGGAGAGTTAAACATCACACTAAAGAATAATGGAAGATTTAGCATAGGAGGATATTTTATCCACAGTGCAAACGACTCAACACAAGAAATAGCAACAGATAATATGGTTGACTTATTGAATCCCGCAGGTCAAAACCAAACAAAATACCTCTCATCAGTTGCATTTTCTACTTCTACGGAGAATGTATTAAAACCAGGGGAAGAAGTAACAAATTCGTATATATTGGCCGACAGTATCTCCTTTATAGAAATAATCCCTGCAAGATTCCAGACAGAGAAGAACAGATTGAGACTCGTCTCTTGTGGAGGATCAGTATCAAAAGAAGTTGTTTCATGCACACCATAATAATTTAAAAACTCCAAATGACTATTAAAATAATGAGATCAAAAAGAGGGATATCCCCCATAGTTGCCTCTATGCTCTTAGTTGCAATGGTGATCGTGATAGGGTTAATTATATTTCTATGGTTTAGGGGAATGACTGAGGAAGCAATTACAAAGTTTGATGGAACAAATATAAAACTTGTTTGTGAAGAAGTTCAATTCGATGCAAGTTATTCAGGGGATAAAGTGTATGTTCTTAATACAGGAGATGTTCCAATATATAAAATGAAAGCCATGTTGTTTGGAGATGGTAGCCATACAACAAAAACTCTCGTTGACGGGTGGCCGGAGGATGGACTTCTTCAAGGGGATGCTTATAGTGGAACGCTTCCAGATAGCGCAGAGAAGATAGTTCTTGTTCCAGTGTTAATTGGGCATTCTGAAAAAGGAAATGCAGCATATACTTGCGATGAGAGAAACGGTTATGAACTTACAACAATATGAAATCTAAAAAAGCCCTTTCCGCAATAGTTTCAACCATTCTAATAATCGCCATAGTTTTCGTTGCAGGGGGAATTATTTTTGGTATTGTTAAAAATGTCGTAGACAAAAACTTGAAAAAATCAAAATCTTGTTTCAATCTATATGACCAAATAACTTTAAATGATGAATACACCTGCTACAACTCTTCCGGGCAATATTTGGAATTTTCGATAGATAGAGAAGAAATTTCATTAGAT
>NJDN01000019.1 GCA_002254395.1 Candidatus Pacearchaeota archaeon ex4484_71 | reverse complement strand
GGTTATCAGACCAGGAGATAATGAGGAAGATTGAATTTCCTACAGAGGATTCTTCTTCACCAGATTATACTGTGAACGTATCTTTGAATGGGGGGGTTAAGAGGGTTTATATTCAAAGAGTTAGGTCTCCCAGCCTAACTGAGAGTTTGAAAAGCATATTTAGTAAATCCAAAAAAGAATTTGCTTATTCCATTGAGTACGCCTTCAATTAATCTTTTGGTATAAAGATTATTTAATAATAAGGTTTATAAATAAATTAATCTATGTGATAATATGGGTGATAAAAGAGGTCAAAGTATGAGTACTAGTACTATAATCTTACTAATACTTGGGCTTGTGGTTCTTGTCGTTCTTATACTAGGTTTCATGAGTGGATGGAAAGTTTTCAAAGGGAATATACAACCCACGAATGTTGATGATATTGTAGAAAGTTGCCAAGTGGCTTGTGGTTTGGGAAAGACATATGAGTTCTGTTCAAGTACAAAAGTGTTGAGGGCAAATGATGATAATTTGGAAGTGGCTTCTAGTTGTGCAGTGTTTGCAACAGTTCCGGAGTTCTCAAAGTATGGGATATCTACTTGTGCTTCCGTTACGTGCGATTTGAGTTGTGAGGATATAGTAATTGATAATCTTAAAGGGGATAAGACTTTGACTAGTGGTTATAATGTTAGTGCCCTTGCTGGTGAAAATTGCTTTGTCCCAAAAAGTAAGTAGTAATTAAAATGTCTGATTATATTTCTGGAGGAAATAGAAGAAATAAAAGTAAGGATAAGAAGAAAGAGAAAAAAAAGCACCCTTATAAAAAAGGTGGGAGATTCAGAGCAATGGATGTTAAGATGAGAAAAAAGGATGTCAAATAATATATAAACTATACTGGATATATTTTCTTATGCTGGAGGTGATTTTATTAATAGTGTTGGGGCTCGCATGGCTTCTTCTTGCGACGGTGCAAGATTTAAAGAAAACGGAGATTTATAACTGGGGTAGTTTTTCACTCATAATTTTTGCAATTGCAATACGATTCTTTTACGGGGTTTTTTCGGAGGATTTTAGGCTTCTATATCAAGGTTTATTGTGGTTTGGGATTTTCTTTTTATTTTCTAACTTCCTTTACTATTTGCGTTTTTTTGCAGGCGGAGACCAAAAACTTTTGATGGCATTAGGAGCCATTCTCCCTTTATATGGGGATTTTAGTTCTAATTTGAAAATTTCTATAATTTTTGTAGGGGTCTTTTTCTTCACAGGTTTGATTTATACTTTATTGTGGGTAGGGGCAATTGGATTTAAAAATTTCTCGAAGCTAAAAAAAGAGCTTAGGAAGCAGTTCAAAAAATATAGGAAACATTTGATTTTCATGGTACTATTGTCAACGATTTTTTTGATAGCAGGGTTTTATGAAAGTATATTCTTCTGGATAGGTGTTTTTGTGTTTGGGATTTCTTACCTTATTTTATACGTGGTGTCAGTAGATGAATCTTGCATGGTGGGAGATGAACTGACAGCTTCTCTGGAAGAAGGAGATTTGTTATACAAAAAAGTAAAAATAAATGGAGTTGAGATAAATCCTTCTTGGGCAGGACTTAGTAAGAGACAGATACGTTTGCTGAAAAAGAACAGAAAAAAAGTTAAAATTAGGAGAGGAATTCCTTACGTTCCAGTTTTTTTAATTAGTTTTCTTATATTTGTATTTTTCTTTTTTACGGGAGTCTTTGATAATATTTTTAGTTTTTTGTTTTAAGGAATTCTCTTTGGAAGCCAGAAGTTTTTTCTATTATATATCTCTTTATTCTCTTCTTTTGGCTTTTCTTCTTTTTCATCTACAAATTTAAGAATTTCTTTTTTTATCTCTTCTAGTTCTTCGGGGGATCTGTTTGCTCGAGGGGATTGCAGAGTTTCTTCTTCATAGACAGGGAGCACATTTAGAATCTCATGTCCTGTCACATTTCCATTTATTATTTTAACTTCTTTAGGGTTAAATGCTTTCTTGAGAATTTTTGATAAATCTTCTGCAAGATTTTTTGTTTCTTCATCCAGGTCTTCTGGTTTCTCTACATGAGCCTTTGGAATTACCAAGGAATGCCCTTTTGAAATAGGGTTTATTTCTAAAATTGCAATTGCTTTGTCGTTTTCTCCTATCTTTGTAGAAGGGATATCTCCAAATATTATTGAACAAAAAATACATTTCCTTTCCCCCCCGCTGTCAGATAAATTTTCTGTTAAAAGGTTATTTTTTTCTAAGAATTCCATGAATTCTGTATTGTTCATAGACTGGATTTGGGCTATTGCTTCTTCCTTTTTGTTTTCCGGAAATGTGGATTTTATCTGGTGGATAATCTGTTCTTTTATTTTAGAGATTTGTTCTTCTGTCAATTCCATGTTTATTTTAATTAAGAAGGATTAATAAAACTTAAGCTATTTTTCTTATATCAATCATCTGGACAGATTGAACGTTTTCTACTTCGCCTAAGATTTTTTCTATCTCTTCTAGTTCTTTTTCTTCTGGCCATTGAAACACTACAATTACTGCTTTAAGTCCAAATGCTATTGGTTCTTCTCTAAAGGCGATGCTGTTTGCCCCTCTGGGTTCTAAAAGCTTTGAAATTTCTTTTTTTATTTCTTCAAGGTCTGTTTCTGGGGAAACAGGCATGATCTTGTATGTTACTCCCGCAATTCCTGCCATAGGATATCTTACTTAGTCTTGTTTATAAAGTTTTTCTAAAAGTACAGTAATACTTAAAAAGAAAGAGTCTTTTTTTAAAAGATGAACGGAAATTATGAGAAAATTTTAGAGAGAGTATCTAAATCTTCTGGTGTAGATAAAGAGGAAATTGCAAGAAGGGTTGAGGCGAAAAGGGCAAAACTGTCCGGCCTTATAAGCAAGGAGGGGGCGTTGCAGATTATTGCCGCAGAATTAGGAATCTCTTTTGACAATGAAAAACTAAAAATTGATGAACTTTTGCCTGGTATGAGAAAGGTGAACACTCTTGGAAAGGTTATTTCAATGTACCCTGTTAGAAGTTTTAAGACCAAAAAAGGAGATGAAGGAAAAGTTGCAAATTTGATTATCGCTGATGAGACTTCCAATATAAAAGTCGTGTTGTGGGATACAAATCATATTTCTTTAATTGAAAAGGGAGAGGTTATGGAGGGTTCGGTTGTTGAAATCGTAGGGGGGAATATGAGAGACAGTGAGATCCATATGGGGAGTTTTTCGGAGTTTAAGATTAGTTCAGAGAATTTGGAAAATGTGAAAACAGAGAGAGTTATCAAAGAGAAATCTCTTTCGGAATTTTCATTAGGTGAATATGTGAAAACCAGGGCATTTATTGTGCAAATTTTTGATCCGCGGTTTTTTGAAGTAAATAAAGAAACTGGGAAAAAAGTCACGGAAGAAGATATTCAAAATGGTGCAGAAGTTGAAAAGAGAGCGTTGGTAAATATTGTAATTGATGATGGAAGCGAAAATATAAGGTCTGTTTTATTTCATGAGACGCTCAAAGATTTGGGCTTCAAGAACTTGGAGAACCCTGATTTGATGACTCAAGAGAAAGAAGAAATTCTAGGAAAGGAGATGGTCTTTGTGGGGAATGTTCGAAAAAATAATTATTTCAATACTCCTGAATTTGTTGTTGAAAGGGTGGAAGAAGCAAATGTAGAAAATCTTCTTTCTTCGTTGGAAAAAAATTAAATTAATTCTTTTTTGAGATGTATGCTCGAACGCACCTTGTTGTTGCACTTTTTTTGTCGTTGGTTTTTCTGCATAGTGCAGGAGGAGTAGTTTTTTTAAGCGCAACTCTCTTTTTTGCGCTTTTTCCAGATGTAGATTCTCAAAATTCTTGGATTGGAAAGAAGAAAATTTTCAAGCCTGTAAGGTTTTTTACCAAGCACAGAGGGGTATTGCACAGCTCTTCATTTATGTTATTCCTAGGAATTATTATCTATTTTTTATTTCCTAGTGTTTTTGAGGGTTTTCTCTTAGGATATGGATCTCATTTGATATTGGATTCTTTAACTCCAAGAGGTATAAAACTTTTTTGGCCGCTAGATCTTCGGCTGAAGGGTAGGTTTAGGACGGGGGGTGGAGTAGAGATATTTATTTTCGTGGCATTTATAATTCTAGATGTAACTTTCGTCTTGACTCATATCTTGTTTTAAGATATATATTCTTTACTGTTATAAAATTTATAAAGGAAATCTTGTTTGTCAACTCATGGCTTCTAAAAAAGAAAAGAAGGAACTGGAGTTGACAGATCTTCCTGGAATCGGTCCTGCTGTAGCAGCTAAGTTAGAAAGCGCAGGAATATTGGATTTAATGTCTCTGGCGGTTGCGAGTCCTGCAACTATTTCTGATTCGGCAGGAGTTAGTCAAGCTGTTGCGAGAAAGGCGATTCAAGCAGCAAGGGATTTATTGGATCTTGGATTTAGTGATGGTCTTGAATTTGCAGAGAAGAGAGCAAATATCCACTACATTACAACAGGCAGTAAAAATTTGGATGAGCTTCTTGGAGGAAAGGGTATAGAATCGAGGTCCATTACGGAAGCTTTTGGAGCATTCGGTTCTGGTAAGACCCAGTTAGGACTTTCGTTGGCTGTGAATGTTCAGCTTCCAAAAGACCAGGGAGGTGCTGAAGGGAAATGTGTTTTTATAGATACTGAAGGAACTTTTAGGCCTGCTAGAATAAAACAGTTTGCAGAAGGAGTAGGGGCCAACCCGGACAATGTTCTTAAGAATATTTTGGTTGCTAGAGCTTTTAACTCAGATCACCAAATGCTTCTTTTGGATAAAATTAGTGAAATGATAAAAGAAGGAGAACCCATCAAACTTTTGATTATAGATTCTCTTACTGCGCATTTTAGGGCAGAGTATTCTGGAAGGGGGCAATTAGCAGATAGACAACAAAAATTGAATAGATATATGCATGATTTGATGAAGCTTGCAGAAACCTATAATCTTGCGGTTTATGTGACTAATCAAGTTATGGCTAATCCTGCGCAGTTGTTTGGAGATCCTACCACTGCCATCGGGGGGAATATTGTTGGTCATGCTTCTACATATAGGTTGTATTTGCGAAGGGGAAAACAAGGTTCTAGGGTTGCAAAGTTAATTGACAGTCCAAATTTACCAGATAATGAGGCAGTTTATTTTGTAACTTCTGCCGGTTTAAGAGATAAAGCGTAATTTTTTTGAACTTTTATGCGGGGGGTTTATCTAAAACTTTCTTTAATTGATCTCCAATAACTCTTGTTTTTTTGTTTCTTGCTTCTTGGAGGGATTTTGAGGATTTTACCCTCACAAAATCTTTTATGTAAGACAATATGCCATAGGCAAATGTTAGGAACTAATCTATAATTTCTTTATCTTCAAACCACAGCTTTATTTCTCTTTCAGCAGATTCTGGAGAATCTGATGCATGAATCACGTTCTCGAAACAATTTGTTTTTGAGTGCATTCTTCCATATTTTCCTCTTATGGTTTTTGTTGAAGCTTCTTCTGGATGGGTCTTCCCGGCCAGCTCTCTGACCTTTTTTACGGCATCTTCTCCTTCGTAGACTATTGCAATCACGTTTTCTTGGTTGTGTAGTTCTCCGGTGATATGTTTTATAAGTTCCTCAAAAAAAGGTTTTTCTCTGTGTTCAGAATAATGTTGTTCTGCAAGTTCTCTTTGGATGTTTACAAGCTTTAATCCAATCATTCTTAGTCCAGTTTTATAAAGGTCTGTTATTATGTGTCCCGCGAGTTCTTTTACCATTGCGTCAGGTTTTATTAACACAAGTGTTTTTTCCATCTTAGTTTGTGTGAGTTTAATTTTATAAAGTTTTGTTCTCTTAGATGGGTGATGGTTCCTGATTACGTTAAAAAAGCAATGGATACAGAGATTTGTAAAAATTGTAAAAATGTGGTTATTGGGAAGGGAAATCTGAATGCAGATATTCTCTTTGTTGGGGAGGCTCCTGGGAGAAACGAAGATGAACAAGGAGTTCCTTTTGTTGGTGCTGCGGGAAAAAATCTGGACAAGCTACTAAATAATGTTGGGTTAAGTTTGGAAGATGTTTATATAGCTAATATTTTGAAGTGTCGTCCTCCAGAGAATAGGGATCCTCTTCCAGAGGAGATAAAAGCCCATACTCCTTGGCTCCTGGAACAAATAAAAAAAATAAAACCCCGGGTTGTTTGTTCTCTCGGAAATTATGCCACTAAGTTCTTTTTTGCCAAAGGAGATGTGGATGAAATGAAAATTCAAAAAGGAATAACCTCTGTTCATGGAAATGTTAAAGAGATTGAAATGGAAGGTGTGAGGTTTAAATTAATCCCTCTCTTCCATCCTGCCGCAATAATTTATAAAAGAGATTTATTGCCACTCTGGGAGAAAGATCTTGAAACAGTCAAGAAGGAAATTAAAAAAACGGTTTCTCAAAAGCGATTATTCTAGTATATCTTTTTAAAGAATTTGCGGGGGGGACTCAAACCAGCCAAACCCAAGATGAAGTAACTTTTTCTCTGGATCGCAAGGATTGTTTAATTCGGTAGATTTTCCTGCTTTTTTTACGTGCACTCTTGCTTCATAGAAAACATTTTTTTCTGGATTTTCTTCTGATGTTTTGGGTTTTCCCGAAATCCAAAAAGAATATTGAAATTTACCATCAAATCCAAAATGTATTTGTGGTCCGAATTTTTCTATTTTACTCCAGAGTCCATAATCTTTTTTTAATCCCTCCTCCAATTCTTTATGTTCTTTAGAAATTGCCTGGTACGGGGTCCAATCTGGGCTTCCGTGTACAGAGGTATCTTCGTGGTCCGTCTCCGATTTAAATTTTTTAAAGTATATTCTTTCTTCCACTGCCATTTCTCTGGTTATCTCTGAAAGTTTATATTTTTTGTCGTGCTAGAAAGGTTATTTGGAATATCTTTTATGAAATTTATCTCCCATTTTTATTCCTTATCCACTTGTAATGTGCGCTTTCTGTTTTTTTGCCACATTTTGGGCAAATATTTTTTAGAGTATATCTCCCGCAAAAAGGACATATAATCTCTAAGTGTTGCACGAAGCTCTCTATCTATTGTAGACTCTACCTCTGATGGTTTTATCCATTTTAGTTCCTCCACGTTCTCTCCCGGTTTTTCATTACCTTCTGTTGCTTCGCAGAGGAAAAACAATTCCAAAACGTCCTTTCGATCATCGATATTGTTTCGAGCATAAATTGCACCAAGGTTGTGCACTTTGTATCCTGTTTTTTCAAAGGTAACTCTTTTTAATCCTACGTCAAGTTCTTCATCTTGCCTTAAATTTCCCTCGAGAAATGAATAAGAAGAGTCCCCTTTATTCTTTCCAACAAGTATCTTTCTCTCTTTGGGGTCAAAAATTATACCTATGACCACTACTTTAAATTTGTCTTTTTCCATAATTTTTCATACAAATTCCTTTATTTAAATCTTTAGGTATTTTATATTACTGAGAATTCCACTCCTTTCTTTTTTGCTTTCTTCTCCAAATCTTTTAAGGTATCATTCATGAAATTGTTTAGTTTTTTTATGTCTTCTCCTTCCACAATTAGGCTGTAATTTCCTGCAGAAATATACTTCAAAGATATCCCCTCCAGTCCTTCAAAGATTTTTTTTATATCATTTATTCCTTCTTCCGAGGAGGTGTTAATCTTCACCTTTTTTTTGATTGTAAGCTTTTTCTTTTTTTGAGTTTTCAGTATCTCTAGAATCTCTTTTGCAGCTGTTTTTCCTACTTTTTTTTCAAGGATTTCGGGATTCTCTTTTGCTTCTTCTAAAAATTCATATAGTGTGTTTTCAGATAGAATCTCTTCTATTATCTCATCTGTTTTTTCTTTTAATATGCTCTTGAGTATGCTCTTGTAACTTCTTTCGAGTTTGTGATGTTCTCTTACTTCTTTTTGTTCTTTGGGAGTCACCCTTCTCAAAGATAGTTCTACATTTCTAGGTGAAATTTTTAAAACTTTACAAATTATTGATTTTTTAGGCACAACATAATCTCTTATGTTCCTTATCCTTCCAGGGGCAACTTCACTAAAATTCATTGACCCTTGTTTGTTTAGACCTTCTATGTTCACAAAAACCGTTGTTCCA